>CAZTOB010000001.1:0-6268 GCA_964615425.1 uncultured Candidatus Saccharibacteria bacterium
CGGGCCTATAGCTCAGTTGGCTAGAGCGCATGCATGGCATGCATGAGGTCGTGGGTTCAAGTCCCACTAGGTCCACCTTGTTTGTAAGGGGGCGGGTTGGCAGAATGGCTAATGCGCGGCATTCGAAATGCCGTGGGGGCAACCCCGTAGAGGTTCGAATCCTCTACCCGCCGCTCTGACAAGATAACCAGCTTATCTGGTTGCTTTTTATTAATATCTCAAATGTTTGAATTTCTTAAAAATAAAAAAGAAGTGAAAGGGTTAAGGGAAGTGGTTGAAATTCTGGAAAAAACCAACCATAAAATAGAAGAACTTTCCCAAAGAATATCCGAGTTGGAAAAAGACAACGAAAGAATTTTAACGGCCGGGGTGGTAAGATACAACGCTTTCTCTCAGACGGGAGGAAACCAAAGCTTTTCCCTTGCTTTAATTGATGAAGAAGAAAGCGGGTTTGTTGTAACCAGTTTGTACCGGGATGATAAAAGCAGGATTTTCATAAAGCCAATTGAAGAAGGAAAATCGGAATACAAACTTTCACCAGAAGAAAAAAAAGCAATTAATAGGGCCGCATTATGAACAAATTGAAAGAAAAACAACCTGTAGTCGTGATGGTCGGACACATCGACCACGGTAAAAGCTCAATCTTGGAAGGATTGAGGGATTTGAGTGTGCTTGAAAAAGAGTCTGGAGGTATAACGCAGCATATCAGTACTTATGAAATAGAAGAAAAAGGACAGAAAATAACTTTTATCGACACCCCGGGTCACGCCGCCTTTTGTGAGATGAGATCAAGGGGCGCCAGCGTAGCTGACTTAGCTGTTTTGGTTGTGGCGGCGGACGAAGGAATCAAGCTGCAAACTGAAGAATGCATCTCGCATCTGAAAGAAAGTGAGACTCCTTTTGTGGTTGCTATTAATAAGATTGATAAACCGGAGGCTGATGTGAAGAAAGTTAAAAGTCAGTTGACTGAATACGAAATCGTAGTTGAAGATATGGGAGGTGAGGTTTTGTGTGCTGAAGTTTCTGCTGAAACCGGTAAAGGTCTTTCCGACCTTTTAGACCTGGTTCTTTTAAAAGTTGAACTTATGGAGCTGAAGGCGGACTTTGAAGCGTCTTTTGAGGGGGTTGTTGTAGAAGCCTTTCTTTCTCCCCAAAGAGGTGTGCTGGTTAATATTTTAATTAACAAAGGTGTTTTGGAAGAGGGAAAAATAATTTCTGCAGGATCATCCTACGGGAAAGTTAGAAGGATGGAAAATTACAAAGGAAAAAGAATAAAAAAGGCTTTTCCGGGACAGGCAGTTCAAGTTTTAGGGATAGGAGGGGTGCCGGGGGTTGGAGAAAGAGTGGTTGAATGTCAAGAGGTTAGTGCAGCGCGGCAATTGTCAGAAGAAAGCCAAGAAAACGTCTGTCTGGAAGCTCCTAAGGGGTGTGATAAGGTTTTAAACATTGTTTTAAAGGTTGATGTAGGGGGATCCATCCAGCCCGTCCAAGAAGTGCTTTCAAAGCTTCCTCAAGACAGGGTTGGTTTAAGGGTTGTTCGCTCAGGAGTCGGAAAGGTGAGTTTGTCTGACGTTGACTGGGCGGAAGCTACCAAAGCGGTAATTGTTGCATTTCGGACGAGTATAGAAAAAGAGGCTGAAGAAAAGGCAAAAAAGAAAGGAGTTAGAGTGTTTTCCTTTGATATTATTTATGAACTTAAAGAAGGGGTAAAAAAGATAATGGAAGGGTTTCTGGGTCCTCAAAAGGTTAGAGTTAATGTGGCCAAACTGGAAGTTTTGAAGATTTTTAAAAAAGGCAAAAGAAGACAGGTGATAGGAGCCCACGTGGAAAAGGGAGAAGTGAGAAAAGGAAACAAGATAGAGGTTTTTAAAACAAGCGATGAAAAGAAAATAAAGTCGGGAGAAGGAGTGGGGGAAGGAAGGATTGTCGGTCTTCAAAGTAGAAAAAAAGACATTAAAAGCGGAAAAGAAGGGGAGGATATCGGTATACTTTTTGAAGGGAAAGGAGAAATAGAAGAGGGGGATACTTTGGTTGCTTACGAGATCCGATCTAAAATGATTGAGCTTTAATCTTTAAAAAAACAAACTCCTTTGGTATTATTTAACCAAGGTAGAGTAAGGCCAGGTAGCCAAGTGGGAAGGCGGTGGTTTGCAAAACCACTATTCGCGGGTTCGAATCCCGCCCTGGCCTCAGCCGGGGTGGCGGAATAGGCAGACGCGAGAGGCTTAAAACCTCTTGGACTTTTAGTCCATGCGGGTTCGATTCCCGCCCCCGGCACAGCTCTTCTTTGCGGGCGTAGTATAGTGGCTATTACACCGGCTTGCCATGCCGGAGACGGCGGTTCAATTCCGCTCGCCCGCTCCGTTAAAAACTGAAGGCAAGAAAAAGACCCACCATTTCGGTGGTTTTTTTTAAAAAAACAGGTCATAAAGTCTAAAAATTAATTGCAAAGATATTTTGGTTGAAAGAGCGTGAAAAAAGCCCTAAACCCTTGACAAAATTGCTTTTTTTGATATATTAGCAGTAATCCCCTTGTAGGGGATTTTTGATTGAAAACATCCTAATTTTCTCAATCTTCGTCTGTTTTGCAGATAAAGAACAAGAAATTACAAAGGAATGTTAAAAAAATTACAATTTCACTTCTTTAAAGAGGGGTGGATACGACTTCTGTTCGGTGGTTTTATCGCATTAGTGTCGATGTTTATCATCCCTGCTTTCTCTACCATGAAAGCAGAGGTAACTGAGGCTGAGTCAAATCAGGCTCAAGTTTTCGTTTACAAAGAAGAAGGGGATTTACTTCTTGCAGTTCAAGAAAATACCTTGAGATCTGTTTCTTCTGTTCCTCAAAAGAAAGAAGAGCACGATTTGAAACGTCTCTATTTAACGGTAACTGCTTATTCCAGCACACCTTGTCAGACTTACGGTGACCCCTTTATTACAGCTTCCGGATCACGCGTCCGAGACGGCATTGTTGCCACTAACCTTTTACCTTTTGGAACAAAAATAAGGATTCCTGAAATTTATGGAGACAGGATTTTTGTAGTAGAAGACAGGATGCATGCCCGCAACTCCCAGAATGTGGATGTGTGGTATTCTGAATACTGGGAAGCCAAAAATTTCGGGGTAAAACAAACCTATATTGAGATCTTGGAATAAAGTGAGTTTTTCTAAAGTAATGAAAAGAGCCGTTTTAAACGGCTCTTTTTTGTTTTGTGCCGCGGGTGAGAATTGAACTCACGACCCTACGCTTTTCAAGCGTATGCTCTACCACTGAGCTACCGCGGCAGTGTGGACGATGTAGGACTTGAACCTACGACCTTCTGGATGTAAACCAGACGCTCTAGCCGACTGAGCTAATCGTCCTGTTCTTGTGGGCGAGGTGGGATTTGAACCCACACGGGATAAATTCCCATTAGGCCCTCAACCTAACCTGTCTGCCAGTTCCAGCACTCGCCCAGTTGGAATCTTCACAAGCAGTTTCTGGTAAAATGAAACTCCTGTTTTTACGGAGTTTTCCTTATACTTTAATTACTTTCACTCTTTTCTTTTTAATCGAGCTTTTTTACCTTTTCTTTCTCTCAACCAGTAAAGCTTTGATCTTCTAGTTTTGTGACGATCCAAAACCTCTATCTTTTTAACAGTAGGGGAGTGGAGAGGATATATTTTTTCAATCATTGTTTTTTTAATTTCACCCCTTACAGTAATAGTGCTTCTTACCCCCTTCCCGTGTTTGCGGGCGATTACAACGCCTGCAAAAGGAGAGATCTTTTCTTTTCCATCTTTATCTTCTCCTGTTTTTCTCCAAACCCTAACTTTGTCTCCCGGACTTACTTCCGGCAGATCGTCTCTTTTTTGTTTGGCTTCAAATTTTTCTGTTAAGTTTGTCATAAAATTGTTTAATTTTTGCAAGATGGTGGGCGGTATAGGACTTGAACCTATGACCTTCTCTACGTCAAAGAGACGCTCTAGCCAACTGAGCTAACCGCCCGACTTGGTGGGCGTGCGTGGACTCGAACCACGGACCTCTTGTTTATAAGACAAGTGCTCTCACCGACTGAGCTACACGCCCGGGCCGAACCATTTTAATCTATTTAATCTTAACTTGTATTCAGTATTTTTTCAAATTCTTTCCTTTCGATGGTCTCTTTTTCCACTAAAACTCCAGCTAGTTTTTCAAGAGTTTCTTTGTTCTCTTTTAGAATTTCTTCCGTTTTTTTTCTTCCTTGGAGAAGGATATCTCTTATTTCCTTGTCTATTTTCCTGGCTGTCTCCTCAGAGTAGCTTCTTGCTCCGAACATTTTCTTTTCGAAAGAGGAAAGTCCTTCATCTTGTTCTACAAACGATATGGGGCCTAAAGAGGACATGCCAAACTGTGTAACCAACCTCTTAGCGATCTCGGTTGCTTTCCTCAGATCATTTGCTGCTCCGGTGGTTATTTCCCCAAACTTAAAGTTTTCTGCCACGTATCCTCCGAGAGCGGTTGATATTTCTGCTAGGAACTGTGACTTGGTGACCAGCCTTTTTTCTTTCTCCGGCATCTTAAGAGTGTATCCGGCTGCTTGTCCCCGGGCGATTATGGAAACTTTTCTCACCTTTTTAGCTTCGGGAAGAAAATGAGCAACAAGGGCGTGTCCGGCTTCATGAAAGGCAGCGATTTTCTTTTCATCTTTGTCTAAAAGGTGGCTTCTCCTTTCCGGGCCCAAGAGAACTTTTTCAATTGACTCCAAGAGTTCGTCTTGGTTTATTTCGTTTTTTTCTCTTCTTGCGGCAAGTATAGCAGCTTCGTTCATCAAGTTTTCCAAATCCGCCCCGGAAAATCCGGGTGTTCTTTCTGCAATTTCTCGAAGATCAATGTCTTCCGCCAGCGGTTTTTCTCTCGAATGTATTTCTAAAACCTTTTTCCTGTCTTTGATATCGGGTAAGTCGAGAGTAATCCTTCTATCAAACCTCCCGGGTCTTAAAAGGGCGTGGTCTAAAGCTTCAGGCTTGTTGGTGGCTCCCATGACTATAACTCCCGATCTTTTTTCAAAACCGTCCATTTCGGTGAGAATTTGGTTCAAGGTTTGTTCTCTTTCCTCCATTCCCCCTCCTCTTAATCCCTGTCCTCTTGCTTTTCCGATGCTGTCCAGCTCATCAATGAAAATAATGGCCTTGCCTGCTTTTTTTGCTTGAGAAAAAAGGTTTCTTACCCGGCTGGCTCCTACACCCACAAAAAGCTCTATAAATTCAGGACCGGAAATGGAAAAGAAAGGAACTCCGGCTTCGTTGGCTACCGCTCGGGCTAAAAGTGTCTTTCCGGTGCCGGGCGGTCCGACTAAAAGGACTCCCCGGGGTATTTGCGCCCCTATCTGGAAGTATTTTTCCGGGCTTTGAAGAAAGTCAACCACCTCTCTCAACTCTCTTTTTGCCTCCTGGAGTCCGGCTACGTCTTCGAAGGTTGTTTCCTCTCCATCTTTTCCTCCTGCTCCGAAAAGCTTGGCCTTTGCCTTTGTGAAGTCAAAGGCGGCTGAGGTGCTGCCCTTGGCGCTTTTAATTATTTTCCAGAAAATGAAGAGTATGAGAAGAGAAGGCGCCAAGCTTACTAAAAGAGGAGTGAGCCATCCCCATATACTTTGATCTTCTTCAAACTTTATCTCGATTTGTTGTAATTTTTCCTTTTCGGCTCCGATATCAAGCAGAGTTTCCGTGAAAGGCTGGTCTACCGCTTTTAAAGCTTGTTCTTTTTCTCCGTCTTTGTATTTTACCTCCAGTTTGTCTCCCGCCGATAAAATACTTTCCACTTTTTCCTGGTTGACGTCTTTTGCCACCCGGCTTAAAGATATCGTTTCTTTTTTTTCTCCTTGGAATAGAGAAAAAAGAATAAAAATTACTACCAAGCCTGCCAAGGCATAGGCTATCATTGAAGTATTTTTTTCTTCTTCCTTTTTCCCTTGTTTTTGGTTCAAAAACTTCATTTTTAAGCGAATTTTAAGATCATTCGATGCTCCTCCGGATCTAAGAGAGAGATCTTGAATTCATATTTTTCTCCGACGTCTAACTCTTCTTTCATCTTTTTTTCCGTTCCGAATTCGGAGATATGAATCAAGCCCTGAATTTTTTCATTGATTTTAATGAACGCTCCAAAAGGATTTAATTTAGTTACAGTTCCTTCAACCGTGTCTCCCTTTTGAAATTCTTTTCCGATTTCCTCCCATGGATCTTCCTTGAGTGATTTAAGAGAAAGGGAAACTTTTCCTTGGGAAATATCTATTATTTTAGCTTCAACTAT
>CAZTOB010000001.1:6368-56186 GCA_964615425.1 uncultured Candidatus Saccharibacteria bacterium
AAGGGCTCAAATCCACAAAAAGAGCCAATCTTTCTTGGCTTATTATTTTTCCCTTGACCACATCTCCTTCCGTCGGATAGTCGAAAAAAGGAGAAAGGTCTTCTTTTTGAAGTAAATTTTTCATTAAATTCATATGTTTTACTATAACATGAAAGTTTTTCTCTGCAAGTATGATCGGACTGATTATTTTGATAATTTTTCCTTTTGTTTTAAAATTAAAAGCAGCGGGGCGGGAATGTTTTCCTCGCTTGGTTTTTATTATTAGATTTGGTAAAATTAATTAATGGTAGTACGTATAAGAAAAGTAGAAAAGGAAAGAGTTCGTCTTCTTTTCCCCTATAGAAAAGAAAGAAGAAAAAAAGTGAAGGTTGTAATAGGGCCCTGGGAAGGGGATCTTAATTCTCTTTCCTCTGAAAGCGACATACTGGTCTCTCCGCTTAAACAAGATACGAAGGTCAGCAAAAGGAAAGGTGCTTTTTTGATTGATGGTCCGGGAGAGTATGAGGTGAAGGGAGTTTTCGTGACCGGCATAGAAGATTCGGGGGAGGGTGTTATTTATGCTTTTAAAACGGAGAAAATTCAAACTTGTTTTCTTCCGGCCTTAAACAAGGAGGAATTGGAAATAAGTCAGCTGGAAAAAATGGACGATGTTCATCTTTTGCTTTTCCCGCTTGATCCAAATGATCTGCCCCGGGTGAAGTGGCTTAAAAACGTGGTGGCTCAAATTGAGCCCGAGATCATGGTTTTTGTTAAACAAAATGGAGGAGAGAAAGAAATAGAAAAATTTTTAAAAGAGATGGATGTTAAAAATGGCGAGGAAAAAGAAGAGTTCAGCTTTACAACGTCCGACTTTGAAAAGGATAAAACCAAGTACTTTATTTTAGGTGGCTGAAAAGAAGTCAAAAAAACAAGAAAATATTCTTGATAAGGTTCGGGAATGGCCGGAACTTTATCGTAAAGCCCTGCTGTGGTTTCTGATTGCTTTGCTTTTCATCGGGCTTTTTTATTTATTCCTTGTGAGGGCTAGAAACAGGATTGAAAAACATACCGTAGAAAAAATAGAAAGAAAGGAGAAGGAAGAAGTGGAAAATACGATAGAGGGGATAAAAAAGGAATGGGAGAGTTTGCAAGAGGAAAGAGGAGAGATCAAAAAAAGGCTTGAGGAGATGTCGGAGGAAGAAATACAAGAGGAGGTTGAAAGCTTAGAGGAGGGAAGTTTTTTATTTTCAAATTAAAATAATTAAAAATGGCTAATAAAAAGAAGAAAAAACAGACTGATATTGGGATGGTAAAACCGCTTTCCATTGTTGAAGAAATGAAAAATTCTTACATCAGCTATGCTATGTCCGTTATTGTTTCGAGAGCTCTTCCGGATGTTCGGGACGGTTTGAAGCCGGTTCAAAGAAGAATACTTTTTGCAATGGACAAGATGGGTCTTTCCCCCGGCGGCAGTTTTCGGAAGTCGGCCACCGTGGTGGGATCGGTTTTAGGAAATTACCATCCTCACAGTGACACCGCAGCTTACCACGCCATGGTTAGAATGGCTCAGGATTTCTCAATGCGTTATCCACTGGTTAAACCCCAGGGAAACTTTGGTTCTTTGGACGGAGATCCTCCGGCCAGCATGCGGTATTGTGTAACCGGAGACTCGATGGTTGTAACGGACCGCTGCACCCAAAGAATCGGCAGTATTTCAAAAGAAGAAGACGTCCAGCTTAAAGTTTTGTCGTTTGGAAAGAAAATCAATGAAGCGTCTAAGCTTTTTGATTCCGGAGTTTGGCCGGTTGTTGAAGTTACAACTTCAAAAGGATACTCCTTAAAAGGTACTCACAACCACCCTGTTTTAACTTTACAAAAAAGTGAAGAAGAAAAGCCTGTTTTCAGATGGAAGCTTTTAGGGGAAGTTGAAAAAGAAGATCTGGCTGTGATAGATAGGAGCAATGTTTTGTGGCCCGAGGAAGAGCCGGAGTTGGAGAAAGAAGTTTCAAGCAAAAAAGGCCTCCCTACTCGGATGTCTCCTGAGCTTTCCTTTGTTGTGGGTTCGCTTTTAAGTAGGGGTTTTACTTGTTGCGGTGAAGGTTGCTTAGAAGTTAGTTTTAAAAACGATAAAAATCTTTCAGGGGAGTTTGAAACTTGCTTTAAGAAAGTGTTTCCAAGTTCCAGCTTAAAGAAGACTGCTGGAAGAGGGAAAAATTCAGTTACTTTCAAGATAACCTCTCAAGATGTCGTTACATTTTTAAAGAAAATCGGGCTCAGCCGGACTTCTCCGGTGATACCCGAACTTATCTTGGACTCCACGCGGGAATCTGTGAGAGAGTTTGTCAGAGTCTTTTTTAAAAAAGGCCGCAACTTTTTTGTTTCAGGTGAGAAATTGGCAAAAGAAATGCAAGTTCTTTTGCTAAGGTTTGGTGTTGTTTCAAGTTTAAGCCGGGAGGAGGAAAAAGTTAAGCTTTCACTGGAAGAAGAAAAAAACGCAGAAATTTTTAAGAGAAAAACTAGAAGAACACAAAGTGCTTCGGAAGAGAAGCCGGGTGTAAATTGGGTTCCTTTTCTTTCTTCCTACATCAAGAAAAAATATGAAGACAAGCTTGAAGGGAAGAAAAGAGATTGGCTTTTGAAGTCCAGTTTTAATTCTTACGATGAAATTAAAAAACATGAGGATAAACTTGAAGAAATGTTAAGCAAGGAGGATTTCAAAATAGTAAAAGAGATCCTTGAAGGTAATTATTACTTCGACCGGATCGTTTCCGTTGAAGAAAGGGGCGAAGAAAGAGTCTATTCTTTCAAGGTGGAAAGCGATTGTCATTCTTTCATATCAAACGGCTTTGTAAGCCATAATACGGAAAGCAAGCTCTCCAAAATGGGAGCTTTGATGCTGGAGGATCGTGAAAAAGACACGGTCAATATGAGTGAAAACTTTGATGGGACGAAAAAAGAACCCGATGTTTTGCCTTCTCCCGTCCCCCAGCTTCTTTTAAACGGCTGTCTTGGGATTGCTGTCGGAGTGGCGACCAAAATACCGCCTCACAATTTGGAGGAATTATGCGATGCCACTGCTCATCTTGTAGACAACCCAAAATCCAACACAGAGGATCTTTTTGAATTTATCAAAGGGCCCGATTTTCCAACCGGAGGAGTAATTTATGATCGGGAAAGTATGATAGAAACATATTCTCACGGCAACGGCGGTATTGTGGTTAGGGGAAGAGCAGAGATTGTAGAGGGACGTAAAAGAGCCCGCATTATTATTTCGGAGATTCCCTACGGGCTTCAAAAAACAAAACTTCTGCGTAAAATTGCGAAGCTGGTTCAAAAAGGAGACTTAGAAAAAATTAAAGACATCAGAGATGAGTCTGACCAGGACGGAGTCAGGGTGGTTTTAGATCTTAAAAGAGGTGCTTATCCCAAAAGAATTTTAAACCTTCTTTACAAAAAGACTCCTCTTCAGCAGACGTTTCATTTGAACATGGTGGCTTTGGAAAAGGGTATTCAGCCTAAACGTATGAGCTTGGCTGAAGTTTTAAGTCAATTCGTAGAGCATAGAAAAGAAGTGATAAGACGAAGGACCAGATATGACAAGGACAAGGCGGAAAGAAGAGCTCATATTTTGGAAGGTTTCAGCAAGGCTATTGATGATATAGATGCGGTGATTGAAACGATCAAAGCCTCTGAAGATAGAGACGACGCGAAGAAGAACTTGATAAAAGACTTTGATCTCAGCGAGGAGCAGGCGGAGGCGATACTGAATATGAGGCTTTCTTCCTTGGCTAAAATGGAAAGGAAAAATATTTTAGACGAATTGAAAGAAAAAAAAGAATTAATAGAGAAACTAACCGCTATTTTGGAAGATCCGGAGAAAGTAAAGGATATTTTCAAAGAAGAGCTGGAGGAAATAAAAGAAAAGTTCGGCGAAGGGAGAAGAACTAAAGTTTTTGAAAAGAAGGCCGATGAAATATCGGCCGAAGATTTGATTCCCGAAGAAGAATGTGTGGTGGCTTTAACCCAAAAGGGGAGAATAAAAAGAGTAAGCCCCTCAAGCTACAGAGTGCAGCACAGAGGCGGCAAGGGAGTGATAGGGGCGAAGACAAAAGAAGAAGACAGGGTGGAGCATCTTGTCTTTTCCAACACTCATGACGATATTCTTTTCTTTACTGACTCGGGCAAGGTCTTTAAAACAAAAGTTTATGAGGTGCCGGCGGCCCAAAGAACGGCCAAAGGGATTAACATTATGAACTTTTTGCAGATCTCTTCCGAAGACAGAATCTTGGCTCTTCTTTCTCTTTCTTCTTCCGAAAAAAATAAAAACACTTATCTTGTAATGGCTACTAAAGAAGGAAAAGTTAAAAAGACCGACTTGAAAGAGTTTGAAGACGTAAGAAGAAGCGGACTGATAGCGATTAATCTCAAGAAGAGAGATCTTTTATGTGACGTAGCTAAATGCAAGAAGGGAGAAAGCGTGTTTCTTATTAGCAGAGAGGGCAAAGCGATAAGGTTTGATCAAAAAGAAGTAAGAAGCATGGGGAGAACTGCGATGGGGGTCAAAGGAATGGATCTTGGTAAAGATGACGAGGTAATAGGGATGGAGGTTGTAAAAGACGACAAGAATGAACTTTTAATTGTTACGAAAAAAGGTTACGGTAAGAGAACCGAGATGTCGGAATACAGGATGCAGGGAAGAGCCGGTAAAGGTGTTAAGGCGGCGAATATCACTAAAAAAACCGGTCTGGTGGCGGCAGCCCGGGTGTTAACTGGAGAAGAAGAAAATCTGATGATTATTTCTGAAAAGGGAAAAGTGATAAAAACAAGAGTGAAAGACATCTCCAAGATGGGAAGGGTGACGCAAGGGGTGATAGTAATGAAACTAAAAAAGGGCGATAAGGTGGCTTCGATAAGCTGCAGTTAACTTGTGGGTTGAAAATAAGCTAAAAAAGCGGTAAAATTAAAAAACATGTTAAATCCCAAGGACGTTTTAAGTAGAATTAAGCTGGAGAAGAATATGAAAGCGGCCGAGTTTGGTTGCGGCTCCGGCAAGTTCGCCCTTCTTTTGGCCGAGAAATTAAAGGAAGGTAAGGTTTATGGATTTGATATTCAAAAAGAACCGCTTTCCGTTTTAGAGAAAAACGCTGACCAAAAAGGACTTTTCAACGTAGTGGGGGAAAGGTGCGATTTGGAGAAAGAAAGAGCGACTGAAAAACCCGATAGTTTTTTTGATCTTGTTTTCATTCCCAACCTTTTATTCCAGGTGCGAGGACAAGAAAATGTGATTAAGGAAGCTTCTAGAGTAACAAAAAAGGGCGGAACGGTGGTGGTCATAGATTGGAAGAAAGAGGCGGCTTTTGGCCCCAAGGAAGGAAGGATAGACCGGGGAGAAATTTTAGAAATGGCTAAAGAAAACGGGCTTACTTTAAAAAGAGAATTTGAACCTGGAGCATTTCATTTCGCATTAATTTTTGAAAAATGAAAAAGTTACTTTTAATTCTTTTAACGGTCGGCTTATTCTTTCCGTTAATAAGTTATGGCTTGGAGTTTAGAAATCCCATTGAGGCAGAAACCTTTGAAGAGCTGATAGAAAGCGTTCTCGACTTCCTTTTTTATATCGGTGTAGCCGCAGTTCCTTTGATGGTTGTTTTGGGAGGTTTTTTCATAGCTACTGCCGGGGGAGACAGCAGTCGTTTCAAAAAGGGTCAAAACTTTATACTTTATGCGGTAATTGGATTGGTTGTTTTGCTTTTGGCTCGAGGAATAATTGCTTTTATTAGACACGCCATAGGTTACGAAAACGGAGAGAGCGTAAGAAAGGTGAGAATTGTTAAAAAAGACGATTTATTTAAAAAAGAATTGAAAGGTCGAGTCAATAATGAAATAAAAATTGAATTATGAATAGTAAATTAATATTAGCGGTTGTTTTCGCTTGTTTGCTTGTGGGAGTTGTTGGATGGGTGCTTAGTCCGCAGCTTGCTTCAGCTCAAGATGGGATTCCAACATCATGTACGGTTAGAAGAGAAACCGGTATTGACGGATGTCCAGACCCAGGGGATGACGGCAGCACTGAATGTAGTTATGATCATGATGGAGACGATTATGACGGAGGAATATGTGGGCTTTGTTGTACGATAAGTACGATTTATTATGCAATGGACATCATCTTCATTTTCTTGATAGCTCTCGTTGCCGGATTGGTTATCATTGGAGCTTTTCAAATCATGACTTCTGGCGGAGATACAGAGAAATTTGGGAAGGGTCGAAAAATGATTATGTTCGCTGCCATCGGATTAGCCGTTGCTCTTTTAGCAAGAGCTGTTCCTGCTTTGGTTAGATTTGTAGTTGGGTAAACTTTATTAAAAAGCCCTAAGTTTCTTATTTAGGGCTTTTCCTGGCCGCGGTGGTGAAATTGGCAAACACGCATGGTTTAGGACCATGTGCCTTCTTGGCTTGTGGGTTCGAGTCCCACCCGCGGCATAGAAAAAACCGTCTGCAAAAAGACGGTTTTTTAGTTCTTTTTATTTTTCTTCTATTTCGATTCTTTTCCCTTCCTTTTCTTCTTGTTTAGGAAGAGTTACCGTTAACACTCCATTTTCCACCGTCGCCCTGACCTCTTTTTTCTTTATTGGTTCAGGGAGAGTAACTTCTCTCGTGAAAGATCCGAAATAACATTCTCGAAGAAGAAAGTTTTCTTCAGGTATTTCTTCGGACTCTTTTCTTGTTCCTTTGATTGTTAAAATATCACCTTCGATTAAAATCTCCAGGTCGCTGGAGTCAATGCCTGCGATAGGGGCTCTGACCTTTATTTCATCATCGGTTTCATAAACATCGATGACGAGCTCTCCTTCGGGTTCGAACCATTCTTCTTTTTTAACATCAATTTCTTTTTTGTTTTGTTTTTCCATCTTATTTTTTTATTAATCCTTGCATAAACTATCAAGACCTTTGGCTTTTTGAAAAAAATACAAGACTGCGAAGAACATAAAGGCAAGAAGTAGGGCCGGGAAGGTAAAATGTGAGAACTTCTTCATTCTTATTATAGAGAAATTATACAAAGTATGCAAAACGATGGCCAAGGAAAATCCTGAGAAAAGATAAGAAACTTTCTTTCTTTTTTCATAAAAGGAAAGAGCCAAAAAGTAACCGATGATACCAGAACAAAGAGCGTGAAGAAGAGTGGCCCCTAAAAAACGCAGTCCGGAGTAAGCGAATACTTCTAAAAATTTTAACTTTCGGGTAAAAAACAAAGCGATATTTTCCGCGCTGGCAAAGCCCATGGCGGAGCTTACCATATAAACCATAAGATCCACTGGCTCGTCCATATTAAAATTGCGTATTCCTCTAAGTTGAACTGGGAGGAACTTTAAAACCTCTTCTATGACCGCTACTCCGAAAAAAAGAAGCATGAATTTGGGAACTTCCTGTATTTCAAGCGGATTGACCCATCTTAAAAGAAAGGTTTCTATAATAGCAGCGAAAAGAGCGCCGACCGCTCCCAAAAGAAAAAGCTCCAATATTTTCTTTTTGGGTTCGGGGTCTTCGTCTTTCTTGAAATAAAAGAGAAGCCAGAGAAAACTAGGTAAAAGACCTAATAAGATGTAAGTGATTCTATTCATGGTTCTAAACTAAGATTAGCATGAGCTCTTACTTCTTTCCAATTTTTTTGCTCGAGAAAAAATGAAGCAGCGGCGATCATAAAGGCGTTGTCGGTGCAAAGCTCGGGGGAGGGCGCTAAAAGACGAAGAGTAGAGGAGAGGTTGTTTTTTACTTTTTCCCTTAGTTTTTTGTTGGCACACACTCCTCCACCCAGGATGACGGATCGAGCGGGATAATTAAGGCTGGCTTTTATCAGTTTTGCAGTTAAAACATCGGTTATCGCTTCTTCTATTTCAAAGGAAAGCTCTTGAAGAAAGTTTTCACTCTCTCTTCTTTTTTCCCCGGTATCTCGTAGGAGATAAAGTACGGCGGTTTTAAGACCGGAAAAAGAAAAATCGTAGTTTTTAGTTTTTATCATCGGTCTCGGCAAGCGAATCGAAGAACCGGTTGATCCACGGGAAAATTTTTCTGCCGCCATGGCGATACTTGGCCCTCCGGGGTAAGGAAGACCCATCATGCGGGCTGTCTTATCAAAGCATTCTCCTGCCGCGTCATCCCTTGTTTCTCCCAATAATTCGTATTCTCCTATGTCTTTTACCAAAGCAAGCAAGGTGTGTCCTCCGGAGGCGATAAGAGCTAAAGCGGGGAAAACCTCTCCCTTTTTTATTAACCTGAAGCCGTCTTTCTTTTTTTCTAATAAGTTAACTAAAATGTGGGCTTCAATGTGGTTGACAGGGATTAAAGGAATCTTCCAGGCTGCAGATATCATTTTGGCAAAATTGACTCCCATCCACAGACAAGGCTCAAGGCCCGGTCCGTAAGTTACAGCAACTCGGTCGATCTTTAACCTTTTAATATTTTTTAAAGCTTCTTTGGAGCTTCGGTAAAAGTCTTTGTTTTTAAATGATTCTTTTAAATTCCTTTTTTCTTTTTCAACTTTAAACTCGGGGTTTAACTTTAAATCATCTGGTGTTTTTTCAACAATTCTTTTTAAAAGGAGAGGCAGATTTTTTTGGTGTTCTCTTTGGGCCAGGGTCGGAAAAACCCCTCCATGTTTTTGGTGTAACTTGGCTTGGGAGGCAAGCTCTTCTGCTACCTTTCTTACTTTATCCCCCTTTTTTTCTAGAAAGGCCAACCCTGTCTCATCACAGGAGGTCTCAATAGCCAATACTTTTGTATTTGATTTATTTTTCATAATCAGTTATTTTATTCTATCATAGGTTGAAGTTTTTTTGTTTTTAATTTACCATTAAGTTGAATGACCCCATCGTCTAGTCCGGTCTAGGACATCAGGTTTTCATCCTGACAACCCGGGTTCGAATCCCGGTGGGGTCGCAAGAATATGAATTACTTGCGAATCGGCAGAGCCGGGGAATTAAAAGATCCGAAGGAGCGTAAATTGTATCGTTTTTTAGAACTGGTCCCCGGAGGCCTAACATGGCTTACTTTAATCGGCGCCCTCCTTTTAGCTTGGATGGCGCCTTTTTTCACTTCTTATCTTTTGATTGTTTTTGTTGTTTTTTGGTTTTTAAGAAGTACTTACCTAAACTCACATCTTTGGACGAGTTTTAAAAAAATGAAGGAGGTTCAAAGTAAAAACTGGTTGGAAAAGTTAAAGAACCTTAAAGACTACTCGTTGGACATTAAAAGCTGGAGGGAGATTTATCATGTTGTTTTGCTTCCCAACTACAAAGAGCCTTACGAGGTAATAAAAGAAAGCGTTGATTCAATTCTTAGTTCGAACTATCCCAAGGATCGTTTGATTGTTGTTTTAAGCTTTGAGGAAAGAGCAGGAGAGGAAAGAAAAGAAGTTGCCCGGAAACTGAAGGAAGAGTTTGATGGTAAATTCAAAAGTCTCGTTGTTACCTTCCATCCCGGGGATTTGGAGGGTGAAATTCCAGGTCACGGATCAAACGACGCCTGGGCTTCAAAGGAAGTAAAAAGAAAGGTTTTGGACCCAATGGGAATTTCTTATGAAAATGTGATAACTTCTTCTTTTGACACGGATACCATTGTTTACCCCGATTACTTTGCTCGTCTTGGTTATGTTTATCTTACCACTGAAGACCCCACCCGTGCTTCTTATCAACCGGTACCCCTTTTCAATAATAATATTTGGAAAGTTCCGTTTTTTTCTCAGACGTCTTCCTTTTCCACTACTTTTTGGCAGATGATGTGTCAGGAGAGGAAAAACAAACTGGTTAGTTTTTCCTCTCATTCTATGAGCTTTAAGGCTTTATATGAGGTGGGCTACAAACAACCCAACATCATTGCTGACGACTCCAGAATATTTTATCAGTGTTTTTTCAAGTTTAACGGAGATTACAGGGTGAAACCTCTTTATTATCCCGTCTCTATGGATGCCAACGAAGGAAAAAACTTCTGGGCGACGGTTAAAAATATTTACAAGCAGAAGAAAAGGTGGGCTTACGGGGCGGAGGATGTTCCTTATTTTCTCTACGGTTGTTTAAAAAACAAGAAGATTCCTTTAAGGAAAAAAATATCCAGGGGGGTGGAACTTGTTGTTGGGCACTGGACATGGGCGACGACATCCGTTTTAATATTTGCTCTTGGCTGGCTCCCCATCTTTTTGGGAGGAAAAGAGTTCAACCGCTCTTTGGTCTCTTACAGCGTTCCTTATTTAGCCAGCCGGGTGATGACCATCGCTATGATCGGGCTTATAACATCCATCTGGTTTGCTGCGCAACTTTTACCGGTCAGTGAAAAAGAAAAAAAAGCGAAGGGGAAACTTCGCTATGTTGGTTTTCTTTTGAGTTGGTTTTTGGTGCCTTTCGAGCTGCTTATCTTCGACTCCCTTCCTGCTATTCATGCTCAAACAAAAATTTTTACCCAGGACTATCTTCAATTCTGGAACACGCCCAAGTCCAGGTAACTTATTCTAAATGAACATTTTTTGAAAAGCGCTTCAAGCGCTTTTTTAAAACGAGATATTCGTTTAAGGAAGGAGATTTTTTTAGTATTTCTTGGGCTCTTTTTCTCGCTTTTTTAACCATTTTTAAATCCCCCAAAGAAGCCATCATTAGTCCGGTTTTTCCGGATTGTCTTTGTCCCAAAAAGTCTCCCACGCCCCTTATTTGAAGATCTTTTTCTGCTAATTTGAAACCGTCGTTTGTCTCAACTAAAGCACGCAGTCTTTCGGTTTCCCTTTTTTCTTCGGAGGTTGGAAAAAGGAAACAATGAGAGGGGGTGTTTGAACGCCCTATTCGCCCTCTAAGTTGGTGAAGTTGAGCCAGGCCGAATCTTTCCGCTCCTTCTATAATCATCACCGACGCCCGGGGCACGTCTATCCCGACTTCAATTATTGAGGTGGAAAGCAGGATGTCTATCTCACCCGCTGAAAATTTTTTCATGGTTTTTTCTTTTCTCTCATTGTCGACTTGGCCGTGTATTTTCTTTACTTTTAGGCCGGGGAAAACTTTTTTGCTTAAAAACTCCCAGTTTTCTTCTATTGATTTTACATCCGTTTTCTCATCGAGTGATATGCGGGGAAAAATTATGAAAGCCTGTCTTCCTTTTTTCACCTCGCTTTTTACGAATTCATATATTTTACCTCTTTCTTTTTGAGGAACAATTACGGTGCGAACTTTTCTCTCTCCGTGGGGCATCTCGTCAATTGTTGAAATATCCAGATCACCATATATTGTCAATCCAAGGCTGCGGGGGATGGGTGTGGCTGTCATGCTTAAAAAGTGGGCATATTTTTCACTTCCTTTTTCCCTTAGTTTCTTCCTTTGCTTTACCCCAAAGCGGTGCTGTTCATCGATTACGACAAAAGCTAGTTTGGAAAAGCTGACACCTTTTTGAATTAAAGCGTGAGTTCCAACCACTATATCAACCCTTCCCTCTTTAATCATTTTTAAAAATCCTTGTTTTTTTGTTTTTAATATCTTTCCTTCTTCAGCAACCCTGCTTTTGGAGCCGGTTAAAAGGCCTGTCGAAACGTTTGTGTTTTTGAAAAACCTGCTTAGTTTTTGAAAGTGCTGGTGGGCCAAAATTTCAGTTGGAGCCATTAATGCGGTTTGGAAGTCGTTTCTTGCAGTGTTTAAAGCGGCGATAGCGGCCGTTATTGTTTTTCCCGACCCTACGTCTCCCTGAAGAAGACGCGCCATGGGACTTTCTTCTTCCATATCTTTTAAAATCTCCCAGGCAGCTCTTTTTTGAGAGTCGGTGAGAGTAAAAGGAAGGCTTTTTACAAACTTTTTAATCTCTTCTTTTTTGAAGTTAACTTTCCAGGATTTTTTCTGCCTTACCTTTCTTCTGGATCGGAGCATTTTAAGTTCCAACAAAAAAAGCTCCTCGAAGGAGAAGCGTCTTACAGCTTCCTTTTTGGTTTTTTTACTTTCAGGAAAGTGAATTTCTTTTAATGCTTTTTTAAAAGAGTAAAGATTTTCTTTTTTAATAATCTCCGAGGGAAGAGTTTCCGGCATGCGGGGGGATATTTCTTTTACCAGAGGGAAAAGAACGTATCTCAGCCACCGGGAGGAGACGCCCTCCGTCTCTGGATAAACGGGGACTAGTCTGGCAGTGTGAATTTGTTCTTTTTTTTCTCTTTCATGGATCGGGTTGGAGAGAAAGGGTCCATTCTTACCGACTTTAATCGGTCCGGCAAAGTAAAAAACCTCTTTTTTTTGAAAAGTTTCTTCCAGGTAAGGCTGGTTAAACCACAAGGCTGGAATCAGCCCTGTTTCGTCTTTGACAAAGGCTTTGGTAATTGTCATTCTTTTTTTTGCAGTCCGCTCATTTAAAACACGGGCCACCCGGCCCCTAACACAGACTTTTTCTTTGGGTTCTGCCCCCCTGGCTTTTTTTATTTTCACTACGGAAGAAAAATCTTCATAACGATGAGGAAAATGAAAAAGGAGATCTCCTAAATTTTTAATTCCCAAGTTTTCAAGTCTTTTGGCGTATTTGTCCGAAATCTTGGGTGTTTTTTTAATGGGGGTTTTAAGGTTCATTTTTGAAAAGAAGAAAAGTTTAGATTTCTTTTTTGAAGTATTTTTCTTGTCATTCCCTTGGTTTTTTCAGCCCACCTTGATTCGGTAAAAAATCGTAAATCTTCTTTTGTGTGAGAGTCGCCCCCTCCGCTTTGTATAAGTCCGTATTTTTCGGTTAGTTTTTTCATTGTTTTCATATCTTTTTCGACTTCGAAGGTGGGGTTTTCTAAAAGACTGAGACAGAAAATTATTTCTGCCCCGTCCAACCTTTTCTGCCGGAAGATTTTTTCGGCCAGCTTTTTATTAAATTTGTGTTTACTTAAGCTCCAGTGAGCTAAAATTGCTATTCCCCCCGCTTCTCTAATTAACTTTACGGTTTCATCAAGCGGTGTGAAGTAAAGATAAGGAATCCAACTTTTAAAAATTGCGTTTTCGCTTAAAAATAATCCGTAAGGCCAGTTTTTCTTGTCTCTTGACTTTATTCTTTCCCACATTTTTTTAGATTCTGAATCTTTCTTCTTACTGGCTCTTCCGGCATATTTCATTATGAGCTTTCTATTTTCTTTCTTTTTATTGAGTTCTTCTACTATGTGGGGTCTTCCGAGAGATTTTTTATTCTTTATTCTTTCAAAGCTTATATCAAACCCCAGCTTGGCGAGGTTTTGAATCATCCCCCGGGCTCTTTCTTCCCGCGCTGCAGCAGCCTTTTTGCAGTAATTTTTTAAAGGTTTGTTTGTGGGGTCGATAAAAAGTCCTACGATGTGAAAATTGCTGGCCGCTCCCCCTATTTCTTTGGGCCATCCCGAAGAAATTTCTATGCCCATGATCCATTTTGTAGGATGGTTTTTGTTTTCTTCTAAAACCTTCAGGTCTTTTTTCCCCGGAAGACGGTCGTGGTCTGTAAAAGCTACCACCGATATTTTATTTTCCGTGCAGGCATCCAAAACTTCTTCGTAATTTAATTCTCCGTCCGAAGTTGTGGTATGCGCGTGTAAGTTTTCATACATATCTCATTATATCAAAAAAGGGCAAAAAAGCCCTTTTTGGTGCGCCCAGCAGGACTTGAACCTGCACTTTTCGGCTCCGCAAGCCGACGTTTTTTCCAATTAAACTATGGGCGCCTTGTAAATTCATTAAAGCATAAAAACGAGAAAAGATAAAGTTATGTTATAATCAGAGTGAAAGTTTACTTTCTTTAAAATTTGTGTTTTACTAATCAAAGAGAGGAGGAGTCGCATAATGGTATTGCAATGGCTTGCTAAGCCATGACGGTTTATCCGTCCTGCGGGTTCAAATCCCGCCTCCTCCGCATTTACGGTGGGCTGCGCCGAATTGGCAAGGCACCGGTTTTGAAAACCGGCGGGCTTCGGCCCTTACAGGTTCAAGTCCTGTGCCCACCGCTAAGCATTAAAGTATGAAAACGGTAAAAGAATTTTCAGCTGGAGGGGTGGTATTTAAAAAAGAGGCCGAGCCTCTTTTTCTCTTGGGCAAACACTCCGGTTATCACAAGTGGGTTCTGCCCAAGGGCAGACCTGAAAAAGAAGAAACTCCGTCTGAAACTGCTAAGAGGGAAATAAAAGAGGAGACGGGGATTGATGCCAAGCTTGTTTTTGAGAAACCGCTTGTTAAGGAGCACTATTTTTACACCAAAGAAGAAAACAAAAAAAAGATAAGAGTTTCAAAAAGAGTCTTTTTCTATCTTTTCCGTTTTAAAAAGGGGGCGATCAAAGATCACGGCTGGGAGATGGAAAAAGTTGGCTGGTTTTTTTACAAAGAGGCTTTAGAGAAGATGGCTTTTTCCGGGGAGAAAGAAGCCGTTAAAAAAGCAAGAATAAAAATTGCTAACCTTTAGCAATTACCAATCCTTTTACTTCGTCGGCTCCCGCCCTTTTTAAGGTTTTGTGGGCCTGAGTCAGGGTGGTCAGGGTGGTTGCGGTGTCATCGAAGATGATTATTTTCTTATCCCTTACTTCTTCAGGCTTCGGGCAAAAAAAGGCGCTTTCCAGGTTTCTTTTTCTTTGAGGAAGGGGCAGTCCAGTTTGCGGCTTTGTTTTCCTTCTTTTTTTGAGCAAGGAAGAGGAAAAAGGGAGTCCGTAGTAGCCGGCAATTATTTTCATTATCCGGGACGATTGGTTAAACCCTCTCCATCTTTTCCGAGCGGGAAAAAGCGGAACCGGGATTAAGAGATGGTCTTTTTGCTCTAAAAAGTCAGGTTTCTTTTCTAAGATGTTAAAATAAGTTATAATAACAAAAGCTAGTTCAGTAGCAAGCTGCCGGGCAAAAGGAGGATTTTTGTACTTTTTGACCATTTTTTCAACAAGACTGTTTCTGTAATCCGCAGCGAAGTAAATGGTGAAAGGTTTTTTTATGGGACGGGTTGGAAAGTCCAGGGTGGAAAGACAATCTTGACAAAGGTAGCTTCCGTATCGCCGGCAGCCCAAACAATACTTCGGGAAAAGAAAATCCGCTAAAAAGTTTTTAATTCTTAAAAAAAGCATTGTAGTCCGTTTTCTTTCATTTTTTATGTTACAATATGAAAACGGGCTCCGAAAGTTATGATTTGGCCATCTAAAAAGGAAAAAGAAACTTCTGTGGGAATAGATATCGGTACTTCGGCGGTTAGGATCGTTGAGGTTAGCCGGCATGGTGAACAAGCTAAGTTGGAAAACTACGGGGAGCTTTCCATTCCGCTTGATCTCCCCCTTTATTTCGGACAAACTCACAGGGGAAGGCTGCTCTTTTCAAGTAAAAGATTGGCAGAAATGATAAGCGAGCTTCGGCAAAAGGCGGGAATAGAAAAAAGAAGCGCCTTCTTTTCGATCCCTGATTTTTCCACTCTTTTAACCACTTTTGAACTTCCCCCTATGAAGCTAGAAGAGGTTTCGAAAGCGGTTCAGTTTGAGGCTCGCAACCGGGTCCCTCTTCCCATTTCGGAAGTTACCTTAGATTGGATGGTTATGGAGGGAGGGTTGACAGAAAGGTCAAAAGAGCCGGTAAAGATTATGTTGGTGGTCGTTCCCAACAGGGTGATAGAAAAATATACGGAAATTGCTCAGCTGTGCGGGTTGGAGTTAAAAGGCATGGAGGTGGAGGTTTTTTCTCTCCAGCGGTCCTTAATAAAAGATGACAAAAAGACCGTTGCTCTGATTGATATCGGGGCGCAGAGTACGACCTGCAACATTGTTGACAGAGGAGTTTTGAAAAGATCACGAAGCTTCAGTATTGCAGGGACTAATTTAACAGAAAGAATATCCGAGGCGTTTGAAATCGAATATCAAAAAGCGGAGACGATAAAAGAAAACCAAGGGTTGAAAGAAGGTAATTACAACTTAAGCGAGATTTTAATTCCGGTTTTGGACCTTATACTCACGGAAATTAAGGAATCTTCTGACGATTTTTATCATGAATCTGGGCGGCAAGTTGAAAAATACCAAGTTGCAGGAGGAACAGCTGCTCTGCCCGGATTGGAAGAGTATTTCACCGAATCTTTAAAAAAAGAAGTAGAAGTGGGGTTTCCTTTTAAGGGGATGGTTTACCCCTCAATTTTAAAAAAAGAACTTAAAAGAATCGGTCCCGCTTTTGTCGTGGCAACCGGGGTCGCATTAAAAGGGATAAGATAAAATGGCTATACAATTAGTACCCAAATCAAGTCAAGGGGCAGAGTCTAAAGTTACCGGAAAAGAGGTCGTTTACTATCTTTTGTTGGGGTTGGCTCTTTTTGTTACTTTTTCCTTTCTTTATCTTCATTTTGTTGGTAGCAAAATGGACAAAGAAACTGTAGCTATAGAGCGGAAGCTGCTCGAAAGTCGTTCTGGGGAGTTTGAAGAATTAGAAAGAAGTATTTTAAAAGCTGAAACTAAAGTCAGCTTGTTTTCCAAGTTTTTGGACTCGCACAAGAAAAATTCGTTCTTTTTTGATTATTTATCCACTCTTTGTCATAAGGAAGTTTTCTTCACCCATCTTAATTTAAATGCGGACAATGCAACTGCTGAACTAGATGGAAAAACGGAAGATTTTGCTCGTCTGCGTCAGCAGATTCTGATATTAAGAAGCGAGGAAGAAATCAAAGAAGTTAAATTAAAAAGCGTGTCGATAAATCAAGAGAGAGGGATAGATTTTTCTTTAAATTTATCTTTTGATTCATCTATTTTAAAAGAGGGGTTTAAAAAAGAAACTGAAGAATAATATGAATAAAACCGTTCCAATACTTTTTCTTTTAAGTTACGTTGTAGGCGGGGGCTTTAGCCTTGTTGTACCTAAAATAAGAACCTTTCGGGAAAAAAGAGAAGATCTCCTTTTGAAAAAAGAAACTCTTGGGAATAGAGAGGAGTACATCGAGCATCTTGTTAGTCTTTCCGAAGAATTAGAAAGACGAGAAGAAGAAATGGAGAAAGTAAGTAAAGCGTTTCCTGACCACCCGGAAACCTCTTGGTTGGCTGAGTTTTTAGAGAAAGTGACCCCTCAGTCCGGGATGACGTTAAAAGAGGTTGGTTCTTTTTCAACTTCTGTTTCAGAAACCTCAACCGGTCAAAAAATTGTAGAAACGAAACTTAGAATAAAAGTCAATGGAAGCTATACGTCTTTTTTAAACTTTTTAGAAACCCTTGAAAAATCAGTCCGTTTGATTGAAGTAGAAAACATTACTTTTTCGGCTGTTCTTTCTGAAGAACAGGGAGAAGAAAATTTTGAAGGAGAGTTCGAGGAACTTGAAGAAGGGTCCGAGGAAGAAGAAAGGAAGCCAACTAAAATGTATGATTTCTCTTTGACCTGCAAGGTTCGTTCCGGTGAATTTAATTTTAAAAATTAAATAAGTTATGCCAAATATAATTAAAAAGAATAAAAAGTCGATTCTTCTTGCTGGTAGTTTGCTTTTGGGAGGTGTGATTAGTTTAATTTTTATTCTTTCTTTAAGCTCAAAAAAGGAAGTTACTCCTCTTGAGTCCGAAGAAGAAATTGGAGTTGACTTTAGTGTTTTTGAAAAAGAAGAGTTTCAGGAATTGGAGGTTTTTGAACACGAAAGCGAAGCGCCCGAAGAAAAAGGAAGAGAAAATCCTTTTGAAGAGTATGAAATAGTCGAAGAAGACGAGGAGCAGCCGGAAGAAGAAGATAAGGAAATCGAGGAGCTTCCTGAAGAAGATGAGGAAATCGAGGAGCTTCCTGAAGAAGAAATCTTGGAATAATAATTTAATATTTAATTTTTTTCAGTGTCTTTAGCGCAGGAGCTTGTTAAAAAAGGAATAATAGGAGAAAAGAAAGCTTCCTCTCTGGAGTATAAGGCTAAAAGCAAAGACAAGAAGGTAGAGGAAGTTATTTTAGAAAACGGTGTTATTTCAGAAAAAAAACTTTTTGAAATTAAAAGCCGTTTAATTGACATACCTTTGAAAAAAGTTTACCCCGAAGACGTGGATCTGGATCTTTTAAAGCTTGTTCCTGGGAAAACAGCAGGACACTACAAGGTTGTTCCTTTGGGATTTCAAGGTGATGTATTGGAACTGGGGATGGTTTATCCGGAAGACGAAAAAGCAAAAGACGCTATAAACTTTTTGGCAAGACAGGGAGGTTTTGAATACAAAATTTATCTTATCACCCCTACCAATTTCAAAGAGATTTATAAAAAATATCGGGGTTTAAAAAAGGAAGTTTCCGAGGCCCTGGAAGAGGCTCAAAAAAGGGAAAGGGAGGAAAAAGAAAAAAAGAGTCCTAAAAAGGAAACAAAAGGAAAACTAGAGAGGTTAACAGAAAAAACTCCGATTTCTAAAGTGATAGACGTTCTTCTAAGACATGCCTTAGAAGGAAGTGCTTCTGACATTCACATTGAACCTTTCGGTAGTAAATTAAGAGTTCGTTTCAGAGTCTTAGGAGACCTTCATTCTTCGATTTTTCTTCCGGAAAATTATCTTTCTACTCTTGTGGCAAGAGTAAAGATACTATCTGATTTAAGAATTGATGAATCAAGAATACCTCAGGACGGCCGTTTTTCAAAGGAGATAGATGGAAGAAAAATAGATTTCCGGGTTTCCACTTTCCCGACGGCTAAAGGAGAAAAGGTAGCTTTACGTATTTTGGACCCTAAGGAGGGTTTGAAAAGTTTTGACGATCTTGGTCTTTCAGAAAGGGGATATCAAAAATTAAAAAAATCAGTAGAGCAGCCGGCGGGTATGATTTTGGTCAGCGGACCTACAGGATCGGGAAAGACAACTACTCTTTACGCCTTGTTACAACACCTTAATAAGGATGAGGTCAATATAGTAACCTTGGAGGATCCTATTGAATATTTTCTTCCAGGCCTTAATCAATCTCAGATTAAACCTGAGATTGGATATACTTTTGCCAAGGGATTGAGGTTTGTTTTAAGACAGGACCCCGATATTATTATGGTTGGGGAGTTACGAGATGAAGAAAGCGCCATACTGGCTGCCCATGCTGCGTTAGTAGGAGATCTATTATTAGCCACGATTCATACTACTAACGTTTTAAATGTTCCTACTCGCCTTATTAATCTAGGGGTGAAGCCCTATCTTGTTCCTGTTACGGTGAGTACTATGCTTTCACAGAGACTTGTTCGTAAACTTTGTGATAACTGCAAGAAAAAAACAAAGCCGAACAAAGAAGAAGAAGAAATTGTTAAAAAAGAACTAGATGGTTTGCCCGAAGACATTAAGAAGAAAATAGACCTTGACGGTTTTGATATTTGGAAAGAGCAAGGGTGTAGAGAGTGTGAACAAAGAGGTTTTTCCGGGCGGGTAGGTGTTTTTGAGGTCTTAAACATGACAGAGCCTTTGTCGGAAGTTATAATGAGCGGGGATTTGAGTGAATTTAAAATTGCCGAAGAGGCTGAAAGGCAAAAAATGGTAACTATGCGACAGGACGCTTTCTTGAAAGTTTTGAAAGGAGAGACTACCATTAAAGAGGCATTATCAGTAGTAAGAGAGAAATAAAAATGAAGAAAAAAATTCTTTTGGTGGAGGACGATCCTTTGATTGTTAAAATTTACAAGACGCGTTTGGAGGAAGAAGATTTTGAGGTTGAAGTTGTTTCTCAAGGAGAAAAGGTGGTAGATAAATTAAAGAAAAATGAATTTGATCTTGTTCTTTTGGACATTGTTCTGCCTGAGCTGACGGGTTTTGAGATTTTGAAGAGGATAAAAGGGGAAGGTCTTTTAGAAGATTTGAAAGTTTTGATTCTTTCTAACTTAGGGGAGAAGAGAAACGTGGAGAAAGCAAGCAAGCTGGGAGCAGTAAGTTATTTGATAAAGGCCCATCATACCCCTACCGAGGTTATAGATGAGGTTAAAAAGACTTTAAGCAACGATTAAAATGAGTATTTATCCACAAAAAGCGAGAGAAATTTTAAAACTAGCCCTTAAAGAAAAAGCATCGGACGTTCATTTTTCTAAAGGTCACAAGCCTATCTTAAGAATAGACCGCAGTCTGGTGCCTCTAAAGCGATTTGAAAAATTGCGCGACGAAGACCTTGAGAAAATAGCTCGGTCTTTCTTGACTGAAAAACAGAGGGTAACGTTGTCTGAAGAGAGAACGGTGGAGTTGTCTTACGAGCTGGAAGAAAGAGCACGTTTTAGAACCAGTGTTTTTTACCAAAGAGGTTCTATCTCCGTCGCCATGCGTCTTATTCCCGCCGAGATAAAGTCGATAGAAAAACTTAATCTTCCTCCAGTTCTTCACCGTTTTGCCAAGGCTCCACAAGGGTTTGTTTTGGTTACCGGGCCCTCTTCACAAGGAAAATCAACTACTCTTGCTTCAGTGATTGAAGAAATAAACAAGAGCCGTTCAGCTCATATAATAACCATTGAGGACCCGATTGAATATTTCTTCGAAGACAAGGAGTCAATAGTCGACCAGAGAGAAGTTGGCAAAGATACAAAAGGTTTTCAAAAGGCTTTGGAAGAAAGCTTCAGACAAGATCCGGATGTTATTATGTTGGGAGAGATGAGAAGCAAGGAGACAATTGCCACTGCGATCACCGCTGCCGAAACTGGCCACTTGGTTTTTTCCACCCTACACACCAACAGTTCTTCCCAGGCCATTCATCGGGTTGTCGACAGCTTTCCCTCTAAGCAGCAGCCGCAGATAAGAAACCAGCTTTCCAGTTCTCTTTTGGGAGTAGTTTCTCAGCGCCTTTTGCCACGAATTAAAGGAGGGCTTGTGCCTGCTTGTGAGGTGCTTATTTCCACCCCTGCTATTTCTAACCTGATTCGAGAAAATAAGATACACGAGATACCCATGGTGATTGAAACCTCTGCTGATAAAGGTATGATTACCTTAAACAAGGCTCTTGCTAATCTTGTCAGGGCTAAAGAAATATCTTTAAAAACTGCCGTTAAATATTCTTTAAACCCTGGAGAGTTAAGACAACTTGTTGGAGATTTTTAAATTATGAAATTCACTTATCAAGCGAGAACAGAAGAGGGGGAAAGTAAAAAGGGGGTAATTGAAGCTTCTTCACGGGAAGCTGCTTTGGAGATTCTAAGGCAATACGGGCTTTATCCTACTTCTCTTTCTCCCCACAACAAGTCCTTAAAAGAAATGCTGCCATCAGTTTTTCGCGATGTTTCAAGACAAGACGTAATTCTTTTTACAAGGCAGCTTTCTATCATGGTGAGATCTGAAATACCGGTGGTGGAAACATTGGAGACGATTGCTAAGCAGGTGGACAAGGAAATCTTTAAAGAAAGAATTTTAAAGATGGCTCAGTTTGTTGAAGACGGCCGGCCCTTGTCTGAGGCTATGGAAAATTTTCCTGATATGTTTTCCGACTTTTATATCGGCATGATAAGAGCGGGGGAGCAAGCGGGTGAGGTTCCTCAAAGTTTGGATTATTTGGCTGATTATTTAGAAAAAAATCAAAAATTGAAGGGTCAGCTGGTGGGAGCTCTTCTTTATCCTATTTTTGTTTCTCTTTTCTTTGTCCTTTTAATTTTTGTTATGAGTATTTTTGTTATTCCTAATTTTAAGACTGTTTTTGAAGACATGGAAATAGAACTGCCTCTTATTACCCAGATTGTGATTAAGGCATCGGAAGTGTTAAGAAGTTGGTGGTGGGTCTTTCTTGTCTTGTTTTTTGGAGCCGCTAGTTTGATTTTTTACTTTTTTGAAAATGAAGAAACGAAAAAGAAGGCGGATCAGTTTTTACTTGAGGTTCCTTTAATAAGCGGGCTTTTGAAAAAAGTCTATCTTTCTCGAATCGCACTTAACCTTTCTACCCTCATTTCCAGCGGCGTTCCTATTAGTGACGCTTTAGAAGTTACGGCTGATTTGGTGGGGAATCATGCTTACAAAGAGATTATCCTTGAAGCAAGAAAAGAGGTAAGATCAGGTAGCGAGATAAGTAGTGTTTTTAAATCTTACCCCGATAAATTCTCAGTCTTTTTTAATCAGATGATGGTTACGGGAGAAAGGGCGGGAAAGATGGAGTCTACCTTGGGGAACATAGTTACTTTTTATGAAAAAGAGGTTGACCAAACCTTGGAAAGATTTCTTAAATTTATTGAGCCTGCCCTTATCATCGTTCTTGGTGTTTTGGTGGGCGGTTTAGCACTCTCCTTGTTTATTCCGTTGTTTCAACAAGGAGGTCTTGCTATGTAATTCTTGATTTTCTTTCTTTTTTGCTATAATTAACTAGAAATGTGACTTAGAAAATGACAAACTCTATTAAAAAAGGTTTCACACTTATAGAACTTTTGGTGGTTATCGCTATTATCGGTATCTTGTCCTCCATCGTTCTTGTAGCTTTAAGAGGAGCCAGAGATCAGGCCAAGGATGCTCGCATAATCTCCGATATGAGTCAGCTTAGAAGCCTGGCAGAAATTTGGTATAATGGAGAAAGTTATTCTGATTTGAATAGTGGGTGTGGAAATGGAGTTATGACTTCCGTTGAAGATTGTAATGATTGCGCGGAAAATGAAGTAAGAATGTTGTGCAGTGATATTTTTGATCAAAGTTCCGATCCTGAGTTGACCTTTTACACTGGAAGCGAATACTGCGTTCAAGTCAATTTAAATGATGGAGACAGTTATTGTGTGGACAGCAGCGGTTATGCAGGCAAAGACAGCTCTCACAGTTGTGACGGAGGTTTCTCCTGTAATTAATTTTGTCAAACGTTTAATTTAAAAATTAGAAAGGTCGTAATGCATTTAATAACTAATAATAAAATATGAACAGAAAAAAAGGTTTCACGCTTATTGAGCTTTTGGTGGTTATCGCTATTATCGGTATCTTGTCCTCCATCGTTCTTGTAGCTTTAAGAGGAGCAAGGAATAAGGCTAAGGATGGAAGGATTATAGCGGAAATGAGTCAGTTGAGGGGCTTAGCTGAGGTTACTTATGACGGAGGAGCTTATGATATAGCAAGTCACTCTGACTACACTACTCTACAATCTGATATCGAAGAACAAGCTCCGACAGGCGAAACATTAACCCTCGTAGAAGACAGTGAATATTGTGCTTACATTCAGTTGAATGAAGGGGACGATTATTGTGTGGACAGTACTGGTTTTGCTGGTGAGGTTAGTGATGCTTCTACTACGTGTAATAGTACTGGGCCTAGTTATACCTGCCAATAATTCTAAAGTGAAAAAAGGGCCCGAGACTCGGGCTCTTTTTTCTTTGTGATATAATTTGAAAATATGTTGGATTTTTTCTTAGTTTTTGTTTTTGGTCTCTGTATTGGTTCTTTTTTGAACGTGGTTATTTACCGGTTAAAAACAGAAGAATCTGTTCTTTTGACACGTTCTCACTGCCCTCACTGTGGCCATGAGCTTTCTTTTTGGGACTTGATACCTCTTTTCAGTTTTTTGTTTTTAAAAGGAAGATGTCGTTATTGCAAAAAGAAGATTTCATGGCGCTATCCTTTGGTGGAATTTACTTCAGGGGTTCTTTTGCTGCTTGTTTTCTTGTTCTTTTATCCGAACCTTGTTTCTTTTTTTTATTATTCTTTTTTAGTTTTTTCTCTTTTGGTTATTTTTGTCTATGACCTGCGTCATTTTCTCATTCCAGATAAAGTTTTACTGCCGGCTGTTTTTATTGTTTTTCTTTTTCATGCCCTTCAGTTTTTAAGAGGAGCCAGTGAAATGGAGGATCTTTTTACCTTTTTACTTTCGGGACTTGGTGCGTCATTTTTTTTCTTTTCCTTTTATTTTTTCTCCAAGGGAAAAGCGATGGGGTTCGGGGACGTGAAGCTTGCCTTTCTTCTCGGCTTGTTTTTAGGGTGGCCTTTGATCGTGCCGGCTCTTTTTCTTACTTTTATTCTCGGTGGGATAGTTGCGGGTTTTTTACTTTTTTTTACCGAGAAAGGATGGAAAAGCAAAGTCCCTTTCGGCCCCTTTTTAGCTGTTGGAGGGGTTTTAAGTCTTTTCTGGGGGGAATTTTTAATTCATCTTTACCTTAATTTAGTTCTTTTTTAAGCTTGTGGTATAATTTATTAATGCCAATTTTAAAGAATAAAAAGGGGTTTACCTTGATGGAGCTTATGGTTTCTTTCGGAGTAGTTGCGCTTTTAGCCGGAGTAGTTTTAGCTCGCTACAGGGTTTTAAGCACTCGTTTTAATATAGTAAATGAATCTCATAATACGGTGCAGAACTTGCGAACAGTGCAAGAACATTCTATTTCCGGCAAAGAGATAGAAGGATTTCTTCCTGATAGTTTCGGGCTTTATCTTGACAGCTCAAACGCGGGTCTTTACCTTCTTTATGCTGATCAGAATAATAATCAGCGCTATGACGTAGGAGAAGAAATGAGAGAAGTTGAATTGGAAAAGAATTTTTATTTTGACTTAGATGGGGCAAGCGAAGTTGATATTAATTTTGAGGGTCCGAGCCCTGTCACCACTATCTGGGTTGACGATTCTTTAAAAGAGTCAACAGAGCTTTATATTACTTCTTTAAAAGGATCTCCGCCCGATCAAAAGATACGAGTTAACAAAGGAGGGTTAATTTACACTGATGAAAGATAAAGGATTTACAATTTTAGAGCTTATCGTTGGTATTTTTATTCTAGTAGTTGGTGTGGTTGGTTCGGCCAATATAATTACGGATTTACTTAGATACACTCGCTTTACCGCTGACAAAGCTACCGCTTCCTATTTAACTCAGGAAGGATTGGAAATAGCGCGTAATATCAGAGACAGCAACTGGATCCAGGATGAAGATTGGGACGCGGGCTTATGCGGAAGCAATAATTGTGAGATAAACCACACTTATTCGTGCTATGGGAGCATTTGGGATGACGAGTCTTTAACTTGCGGGAGCGGGTCAAATGGAGAAGTAATTTATGAAAACAGCGGATTTTATGATCACAACAGCGTGGGGGATGCAACTATTTTTTCCAGGTTGGTAAAGATAGAAAAGATTTCTCAAGAAAAGATTGAAGTGTGTTCTAAAACAAGCTGGGATGGTCATAAGATGGAGGCTTGTACCTGGTTATATAATTGGCACGTACCGGAAGAATCATGATAAACAAAAAAAACAAAGGGTTTACTATTATAGAGCTTATTATGGGAATCACCATCTTCCTTTTAGTTCTGGGAGGGTTAATTGGTGTTTTTGTTTATAGTCTTCGTCTACAAAGGAAAATTTTAAAAAAGCAGCAGGTTTTAGCAGAAGTAGCTCTTTTTGACATGGAGTTCATGACTAAAAACTTGAGAATGGCTAAAAGACAAGAAAGCGAGACATGTCTTTCCCCGGATATTTTTTATGAAAGTATAGACGGAGGAGAAGGGATTAAGTTTTTAAATAAGCTTCAGGAAGAAGGAGACACTGCTCCTTGCCAAAGCTTCTTTTTAGCGGAGGAAGGCGGAAGGGGGGTTTTAAAATACTGTATGGATGAGACTTGCATTAATGATGGCGGAAGTTCCGCTTATTCACTTACTTCACCGAACATTGATGTTCAAAGCCTTGATTTTTTAATTCAAGGTCAGGGAACAGATGACAAGTTGCAGCCTAAGGTTACAATTGCGATTAAATTTACCCACAAGGATTTTGACGAGGTTATTTCTTTACAAACCACTGTTTCGCAAAGAAATTTGGATATAGATACCAGTCCTTAAGTTAACAATAATGAACAACTCTCATCAAAAAGGAATTTCAATTTATATCGTTCTCGTTCTTCTTTTTGTTCTGTTCGGTTTGACGATGGGGCTTAGTGTCTTGATTTTGGGACAGTTGAAGATTTTAAGCAGTATGGGTGATTCCATCGTAGCTTATTATGCCGGTGAAGCAGGCATTGAAGAAATGATTTATCGAACAAAAACCCAAAATGAATTTACTTCGCCTTTGTCTAGCAATTTAGGTAACAATTCTTCTTTTGAAGTGAGCATGTACTGTGCAGAAGGGGTTGGTGAGTGTGTTGATAATTGTTCAGGAAGCCCATGCACGACTCCTTCCTGGTGTGATATTCGTTTTTGTCCGATTTCGAAAGGAACTTTTCAGGATACAAACCGGGCGGTGCGGGTGAAATACTAAAATGAACAAAAAAGAAGCAAAAAAGAGGATAGAAAGTTTGAAAAAAACTATCCGCCACCACCGGTATTTATATCACGTATTGGATAAGGAAGAAATTTCCGAAGAAGCATTAGACTCCTTGAAAAAGGAGTTGTTTGATTTGGAGCAAAAATACCCGGACCTCATTACTTCTGATTCGCCGACCCAAAGAGTCAGCGGAGAACCTCTTGAAAAGTTTGAAAAGTTTGAACATCCTTTTCCTATGCTTTCCATGAATGACGCTTTTTCTCGTGACGATATGGAAAGTTGGCAGGAAAGAAATGAAAAGCTTTTGACATCTGAGAAGAAAAAAAGATTGACATATTTTTGCGAACTCAAGTTTGATGGGTTGGCTATAGAGTTGATTTATAAAAACGGTGTTTTAAAAACAGCTTCCACACGAGGAGACGGTAAGGTGGGAGAAGATGTTACAGCCAACATTAAAACTGTTAAAACTATCCCTTTTAAGCTTCGACCTTTGGAAAAGGTAAAAAACGAGGTGGGGCTTTCTTTCGATATTAAAAAAGCCTATTCGGAAATTGTTATCAGGGGAGAAGTCCTGATAAAAAAGAAAAATTTTGAAAAAATTAATAAAAAAAGAAAAAAGAGAGGAGAAGATGAGTACGCCAATCCGCGTAATTTAGCGGCTGGAACGGTGAGGCAGTTGGATCCCAAGGTGGTTGCGGAAAGAAATCTTGATTTTTTTGCTTATGAAATAACGAGTAATTTGGGGCAGAGTTTTCACCGAGAGGAGCACGAGGCTCTTGAGGCCCTCGGTTTTAAAACCAGCCAGGAAGAAAAGGTTTGTAGAAACTTGGATGAAGTTTTTGAATTTTTTGAGGAAATAAAAGAAAAGAGAGATGAATTTTCTTATGAGATAGACGGTGTAGTGGTTTCTGTTAACGAGAAAGATATTTTTGAAAAGTTAGGGGCGGTGGGGAAGGGACCAAGAGGTATTATAGCTCTTAAGTTTCCCCTGAAAAAAGCAACAACCAAAGTAAGAGATATAAATGTACAAGTGGGAAGGACCGGCGTTTTAACTCCGGTTGCCGTCTTGGAGCCGGTTGAAGTGGGGGGGGTTACAATTACCCGCGCTACTTTACATAATGAGGAAGAAGTTGAAAGGTTGGGTGTTAAAATAGGGGACACGGTAGTAGTGGGCCGGGCGGGAGATGTTATTCCCCGGGTTGTCAAGGTTTTACCTAAGATGAGATCCGGGAACGAGAAAGAGTTTAAAATGCCGGATGAATGTCCCGTCTGCGGGGAGAAAGTTGTAAAACCTGCCGGGGAAGTGATAAAAAGATGTCCTAATCCTGATTGTCCTGCTAAAAAAAGAAAAAACTTTTATCATTTTGTAGGCAAAGGGGCTTTTGATATTGAAGGGCTGGGACCTAAAATCGTTGATAAGCTTTTAGATACTGGATTGGTTCAAGATCCGGCTGATCTTTTTGATCTTAAAAAAGGCGATCTTTTGGCTTTAGAAAACTTTAAAGAAAAAGCGAGCGAAAACTTAAAAGAAGCAATCGAAGCTTCAAAAAGAATTTCTCTTCCCCGTTTCCTTTATGCTTTGAGCATAAGAAATGTCGGGGAGGAAACCGCCTTTTTATTAGCCAGAGAGTTTGAGAGTTTAGAGAAGATAAAAAAAGCTTCCAGGGAGAAACTAGAGGAAGTCTCCGATGTCGGACCGGAAGTAGCAGGATCCATTAAAAAATGGTTCAATAAAAAAGAAAACATTGATTTTTTAAAAAAGCTGCAAAAAAAAGGGGTGATCATTGAAGAATTTGAAGGCGAGGGTCCACTTGCGGGCAAGAAATTTGTTTTTACAGGCGGACTTGAATCTTTTTCCCGCGAGGAGGTAAAGAAAAAAGTGAGAAGTTTGGGAGGCCTTGTTTCTTCTTCTGTTTCAAAAGATATTGATTATCTGGTGGTTGGGAAAAATCCTGGCAGTAAACTGGATAAAGCTCGAAAAATAGGGATTGATGTTTTAAAAGAGGAAAGCTTTTTAAATCTTTTAAAACAATGAAAACAACCAAAAAAAACTTGGGGAAAATAGATTGGGTGCTTGTCTTTACTGCTCTTTTTTTATCTTCTTTTGGAGCCTTGTCTATTTACAGTTCTTCCTTTTTTCGGGATAATTTTTTAAACTTTAGAAAACAAGTGGTTTTTATTGCCTTGGGGCTTGTTTTGATGTTTTTGGTTAGTTTTTGCGACTGGCGGATGTTTAAGGATCAGTCTTATGTTCTTTTGGGGATTTGGCTTGTTTTGGTCTTAAGCTTGTTTTTTCTTTTTATTCTTGGGCAAAAAACCAAGGGGGTAAAAGGATGGTATCGTTTCGGTGCTATTTCTTTTGATCCTGTTCCTTTTATGGAAATATCTCTTATTCTCGTTTTAGCTAAATATTTTTCAGAGAGACACGTTGATCTTTATAATTTTAAACACATAATAATCTCCGGGGTTTACGCTTTTCTTCCCTTCCTGTTTGTTTTTTTTCAGCCGGATTTGGGCTCGGCGGTTTCTTTCGGGGTGATTTGGATTGGAATCCTTGTGGCCTCCGGTATTAAAATTAAGGATTTTCTATTTCTAATGGTTGTCTTTTTAATAATTTCTGTTTTAGCATGGTCTTTTCTTTTAAAACCCTACCAAAAAGAAAGAGTTTTTAATTTTCTTTTTCCGGAAGAGGATGTTTTGGGAGGAGGATGGAGCCAGATGCAGTCTAAGATAGCGATCAGCACCGGAGGGTTGTGGGGAAAAGGTTTTAAACAGGGTGAACAGGTTCAAAGGGGATTTTTAACCCTCCCTCAGACTGATTTTATCTTTGCTTCCATTGCTCACGAATTCGGACTGATGGGCGTAACTTTTCTTTTGGCTTTGGTTTTGATTTTATGTTGGAGAATTGTTAAGGTATGTTACGAGTCCCGTGGAAACTTTCCCCGACTTTTTGCTTTGGGATTGGCTATTTCCCTCTTTTTTCAAGCCTTTGTTCATGTCGGAATGAATCTTGGAATTCTACCTATTGTAGGCCTTCCCTTCCCTTTGGTTAGTTATGGAGGAAGCGGGATCATTGCTAAGTTCTTAGGACTCGGTATTTTACAAAGTTTGGTAACTCATCCGGAAAAATGAAAAAGATGTTGACATTTGTCATTTCTTTGCTTTTGGGCCTTGTTTTTGTTTTTGGTCTTTTCAGGTATTTTGTAGCCTGGCAGGAACTTGAAGAAAGTATCTCTTCTTTTTCCTTTTGGAAATGGACTCTGGTTTTAGCAACCTCCTTTTTATGCCTTTTGTCTGCTTCCTTGAAGTGGCGGGCGATCCTTAAAAGCTTTGGTTCAACCGCTTCTTTTAGGACTATTTTTGAGGCCCATTTCTCTGCTTTTGCGATTACCTACCTTATCCCCCCCGCTATTTTTTGGGCTGATTTTTTTAGAGCCAGGGCGGTGGAGGATGAAATATCATTGACCAAAAGGATCGCCTCTGTTTTTTCAGATAGGATTTTGACTACTTTTTTTGATCTTCTCCTTATTTGTCTCGGCTCGTTTTTGTTTTTTAAGGAAGCGGACGGTTTTTTTGGTAGGTTCACTCATATATATCTCGGCTTTTTATTCTTTTCCGCTTTTATAGTTTTCTTCGTCTTAATCTTTCTTCTTTATTCTAATCTTCTGCAGAAAATGGGCATATTGAAGCTTTTTTTGAATTCTTTTTCAAAAGAGAATGATATCGGAGGGAAGGTTAAAAAAGAAATAATGAAATTTTTTAAAAACAGGGAGGGTGGGTTGAAAAAGGTACTTCTTCTGGGGCTTCTGCGCAGTTCTTTAATGGTTTTTCAGTGTTTTTTAATTGTTACTTTTTTGGGAAACCAGGTGGGTGTTTTGGAAAGTTTAGCCATTTTTGGCCCTACCACCGCTTCTTTGGAAACCCCCATTTCGGCGGATTTGGGAAGTCACGATTTAACTTCCGCTTTGGTTTTTAAAGGGGTCGGCTTAACCAAAGGCAGTGGAGCGGCTTATGCTTTTATCTTCCGAGGAGCGAACTTAACCCTTGTTTGTTTGGGATCTTTTTTTCTTCTTAAGATCGGCCTTCGTTCTTTCCGAAAAAGGATAGTTTCCAAGGCAAAGAAAGTATTTAATAATTTGTAAAATGTCGAACCTACGTCTTTCAAAAATTTTTAAGGAAATAGCAGATTTCCTTGAAGCGGAGGAAGTGGATTTTAAACCCCGGGCTTACAGGAGAGCGGCTCGCAGCATTAAGGATTTAGACGTAGAAGTTGAAAAGATTTACGAAGAAAAGGGAAAAGAAGGTCTTAAGAAAATACCGGACATAGGGGAAAGTATCGCTCAAAAAATTGTTGAGTTCTTGGAAACTGGGGAGGTTGAATATTTAAAAAGTTTAAGAAAAAAAGCCCCCTTTAAAGTGGAAGAGTTGACCAGAGTGGAAGGCTTGGGACCCAAGAGTGCTAAAAAGCTTTTTAAGAAGCTTGAGATTAGAAACCTCAAAGACCTCAAAAGAGCCGTTAAAAAAGGAAAGGTAGCTGAGCTTGAAGGGTTTGGAAAAAAAAGCCAAGAAAATATTGCTCAAGCCATTGAGTTTCTTGAGCATTCTACGGGTCGTTTTCTTTTGGGTGAGGTGTTGCCGCAGGTAGATAGGTTAAAGGAAGAGCTATCTCACCTGGGTCAAATCTCAAAAATGGAGGTAGCCGGTTCGGTAAGAAGGATGAAAAAAACTATTGGTGACGTGGATCTTTTGGTTACGGTTCAAGGGGGAAAGAAAAGTAGAAAAGCGCAAGAAGTGATGGAATTTTTTACTAATATGCCGGGAGTAATTAAAGTTTGGAGCAGGGGGCCCACACGCTCTTCGGTTCGGCTTCAAGAGGGAATCAATGTGGACTTGAGAATTGTTTCACCTTCTTCGTTCGGATCCGCTCTTCAATATTTCACCGGGTCTAAGGAGCACAACATCGTGGTTCGTGGAGTGGCAAAAAATAAAGGAATGAAACTAAATGAATATGGTCTTTTCAAAAATGAAAAAAAAGTTGCCGGCAAAGATGAAAAAGAAATTTATAAAAAGCTAGGAATGCCCTACATCCCTCCCGAGATTAGAGAAAACAGAGGAGAGGTCCAGGCGGGGCTTAAAAATAATTTACCGAATTTAGTGAAAGAGCAGGACCTAAAAGGTGATCTTCATATGCATTCCGACTGGAACGGCGGAAAACATTCTATCTCCGAAATGACAAAGGTCTTAAAATCGATGGGCTACAAATACGGAGGCATCTCGGATCATACTAAGTTTTTAAAGGTTGAAAACGGATTAGACGAGGAAAAACTTTTAAAGCAAAAAAAAGAGATAAAAAGGATCAACCGCAGGCTGAAAGAAGCGGATTTTGTTTTACTTCAAGGGTGTGAGGCTAATATTTTAAAAGACGGATCTTTAGATATGGGAAAAGAAATTCTTTCCAAGATGGATTATGTAATTGCGGGGGTTCATTCTCATTTTCACATGGGAAAAGAAGAAATTACGAATCGTTTGATTAAGGCTGTTCAAAATCCTCAAGTCAATATTATTTCACATCCTACGGGTCGCATCTTAAAAAGAAGAAAGGAATTTGATATTGATTGGGATAGATTTTTGAAGGCAGTTCGAACAAACAAAGTTGCCCTGGAGATAAACTCCAGCGTGGCAAGACTTGACTTAGACGGGGAAATGGTGAAAAAAGTTAAAGAAGCAGGGGTGAAAATGGTTATTGGGTCTGATTCGCATGCCAAGACTTATCTTTCCGGGATACGTCTTGGGGTGGGGCAGGCAAGAAGAGGATGGGCGGAGAAAAAAGACATCATTAACTCTTGGGAGTTGGAAGATCTTCTGAGTTTTTTTTCAAAATCTTGAAAATAAAAAAACCACCGACGGTGGTTTTTAGTTTTTATTCCTTTTATTTCTCTTTTACTTCGCTGACGATTTCTTTAAAAACGCCGGGTTTTTGAACTGCAAGTTCGGAAAGAACCTTACGGTTGAGCTCTATCCCTTCTTTTTTTAAAAGGTGGATAAAACGTGAGTAGGTTAATCCCATTTTCCGCACGGCGGCGTTTATTCTCATCTGCCATAATCTTCTGAAAAACCTTTTTCTTGTTTTTCTGTCTCTGTAAGCGTAAGTTAGAGCTTTAAGCCGGGCTTGCTTGGCGGCCCTGTATTTTCTGCTTCTTTGCCACTTATAACCTTTAGCCTCTTTTATGAGGCCTTTTTTTCTTTTTCTTCTGGCTGAGCTTTGAGTAGAACGTGGCATATCAACCTGTTTTAAGTAGTCTTTTAATTATCTTGGCCTCTCCTTTTGAAACAGGAACCCATTTTCTCTGACTTCTTTTTTTGTCGCCTGATTTTTTAGCACGAAAATGGTTTTGCCCGCATACGCGCCTTAAAACTTTACCCGTTTTTGTTATTTTAAATCTTTTTTGCAGTGATTTTCTTGTTTTTCCGCTCATGTTTTTTTTGAAATTATCGTTGCCAATCCTCCTCTTTCTTTTTTGATCTTCCTTTCTATCTTGATGGGAAGTTCTTTTTTAACCTCTTCTAGGAAGTGGTTTATCTTTTTTCTGGCGTGGTCCTTTAAGGCGTGCTCCCTGCCTCTTAAACTCAAAAGAACTCTTACTTTATAGTTTTTATTCAGGAATTCAATTGTTTTTTTCTTTCGTGTTTCAAGGTCGTGTTCCGAGATGTTGAAAGTCAATCTGATTCCCTTTATTTCCCCGGCTTTACTTTTTGTTTTTGAAGACTGCTCTTTTTTCTTTTGTTCGTAAAGATATTTCCCGTAGTCAAGGATTTTACAGACCGGCGGGTCAGTTTGTGTTATTTCCACCAAGTCCAAACCCCGCTCTTCGGCTTTTTCAAGCGCTTCTTTGGTGGGAACCACTCCTATATGTTCCCCCTTGTCTATGAGGCGCACCTTGCCGGCTCTTATCTCTTTGTTTTTTCTTGGTTTGTCGATATTAAAAAATTAGGTTGTGGAGATGGGGAGATTGAACTCCCGTCCAAAACTTTCGCGAGCGTGTTTCTACAAGCTTAGTCCATTTGTTTTTTTCAAGAAACCGAGTAGTAAATGGACAAAATCTTCGATTTCTTTATCCCTTTTGTTTCGAAAGATTTGCTGGGAAGACAAACCTTTCTATCCCAATATATGATGCCGGATCTTGACTATTGAGAATCGTCAAGGCGGCACTACCCTTAAGCGTAAGCTAGGGCAGGTTCGAAATCAAAGTTGGCATTTGTTTGCCTTCCAGGTTTTTGATCAGTTTCCTGGAAACTGAGCTTGCGGCATTCTCACAATAAGTTTTGTCGATGCATGCATCCCCATTGTTAAACAACAAAACTAACGACGCTTTTTTAGTTCGCGTCTTATCTCTCTTTTGGCCTGTCTTTTTCTTATTGCTTCTCTTTTATCGTACTGTCTTTTTCCTTTAGCTAGTCCTATCTTTACTTTTATCAGGCCACTTTTAGTATATACCTTCAAGGGTATTAAAGTCAACCCCTTTTGACTTGTTTTGCCGATAAGGTGTCTTATCTCTCTTTTTTTCAAAAGAAGCTTTCTTTTTCTTTGGGGATTATAATTTTGGGGAGCGTTAGCGGGTTGATAAGGGGGAATGTTCGCTCCCAGGAGCCAAACTTCTCCGTCTTTGATTTTCGCGTAACTTCCCTTTATCGATATTCTCCCCTTTTTAGCTGCTTTTACTTCTTGGCCTGTTAAAACTATCCCTGTCTCTAAAGTTTCAAGGATACGATATTCATGATAAGCTTTTTTGTTTTTAGCTAAAACCGGCATTTGTTTAATTTTAACAGATTGTTCGCAACGCGTAAACGGTGTTGATTTTTAATGAATGTTGATTTAAAATGAAAACAATTAACAAATTAAAGTGAAAATATGCTTGCTAAATTTCCAATTGATTTAAAAAAGGTAAAAAAAGAGGATATAGACAAGGAAATACTAAGAGTCGGTCTTATTGCCGAACTGGATGCTATAAATCTTTATGAGCAGCTGGCCGCAGAAACAGACGATTCTCACCTTAAAAAGGTTCTCTTAGATGTTGCTAAAGAAGAAAAAGAGCATGTTGGTGAATTTCAGGCCCTTCTTTTGGAAAGAGACCCAGAACAGTTGGAGGAAATGGAAGAAGGAAAAAAAGAAGTTGAGGAAATTATTAACGAGTAACCCTGCTTTTTAATTAAAGTAGGGTGGTTACAAAAGGGGCCTGGCCCCTTTTGTTTGTATAAACAACTTAAATATGAATTTTAAAAAACTTGAAAAAAGGGTTGATTTCCCGGAACTCGAGGAAAAAGTCTTGAAATATTGGAGGGAAAACGATGTCTTGAGTAAGTATCTTCAAAAAAATGAAGACAAGGACAAGAGGTTTTCCTTTTTTGACGGCCCGATAACAGCTAATAATCCTATGGGAGTTCATCATGCCCGAGGAAGAAGCTTTAAAGATCTTATCCAGCGCTTTAAGAATATGCAGGGTTACAAGCAGCGTTTTCAAAACGGATTTGACTGTCAAGGACTATGGGTTGAAGTGGAGGTTGAAAAGTCTCTTGGGTTTAATACAAAAAAAGATATTGAAGATTACGGCCTGGGAAGATTTACCCAAAAGTGCAAAGAAAGAGTAAGAAAGTTTGCCAAAAAGATAACCGATCAGTCAAAGAGGCTGGGCTACTTTATGGATTGGGACAACTCTTATTTCACCTTTTCCGAAAGAAACAATCTTCATATCTGGCATTTTTTAAAAAAGTGTTACAAGAAAGGATTGATTTACAAAAGCAACTCAGCAGTTGCTTGGTGTCCCAGGTGTGAAACCGGACTTTCCAAGCACGAACAGGCCGACGGATACAAAGTAATTACCGATCTTTCTTTGTATGTTAAATTTCCTTTGGAAGATAGGGAAAATGAGTATCTTTTGGCCTGGACCACTACTCCTTGGACTTTGACCGCTAATGTTTTGTTGGCTGTAAATCCTGAGTTTCAATACGTAAAGGCCGAAAAAGAAGGAGAAATCCTTTATCTGGCTGAAGAATCGGCTAAAAGACTAGGCCTTGATTATGAAAAAATAGACGGGGAAAAACTTGCCGGCTTGAAATACGAATCTCTTTTTCCTCATCTTCCGGCCGGTGAAGAAGTTGACCACTTTGTTGTCGAGTGGAAAGAAGTTGATCCGAGTGAAGGAACAGGGGTTGTTCATATTGCTCCCGGCTGTGGAGAGGAAGATTTCGAGTTAGGGAAAGAAATTGGTGCTCCCGCCTTTTCTCCTATTGACGAAAGAGGCGAGTTTAAAAATGACTGGGGAGATTTTACCGGCGAAAACGCCCACGAGGTGAAAGAAAAAGTAATTAGTTTTTTAAAAAAGAAAGACCTTCTTTTTAAAACAGAAAACGTTACTCACTCTTATCCTCACTGCTGGAGATGTAAAACTAAATGTCTTTTCCGCCTTGAAGACAATTGGTTTATCGATTGTCAGAAAATAAAAGGAAGATTGAAAGAAAAGGCAAAAGACGCAAACTGGATTCCTTCTTATGTCGAAAGAAGAATGGAAGATTGGCTGGAGAACATGGGCGACTGGATGATAAGTAGAAGGCGTTTTTACGGACTGTCCCTTCCTTTTTATGAGTGCGGAGAATGCGGGGGATTGACGGTTGTGGGAAGTAAAGATGAACTGGCCGAACTGGCGGTTAATCCGGAAAGAGTTGACACTTTGCCCAGTCTTCACCGTCCTTGGATAGACGAGGTGGAGATAAAATGTCCGAAATGCGGCAAATTGGTAAAAAGGATAGAAGAGGTTGGTGACTGTTGGCTGGACGCAGGGGTGGTTCCTTTTTCCACTCTTGATTATCTTTCCAACAAAGCTTACTGGAAAAAATGGTTTCCGGCTGATTTCATTTCAGAGATGATAGAGCAGGTTAGGCTGTGGTATTATTCTATGCTTGTTTACGGTGTTATTTTAGAAGACAAAATGCCTTACAAAAATGTAGTAAGTTATGACGAGGTGAGAGATGAAGAAGGGGAGACGATGAGCAAAAGCAAAGGGAACGGAATTCCTTATGATGAGGCGGTGGAGAACATGGGAGCGGATGTGATGCGTTGGATATACTTTTCCAAAAACCCAAATGCTCCGGTTAATTTCGGATACAAACTGGCTGAAAAAGTAAAAAGAGGATTCCTTTTTACCCTCTGGAATTGTTACAAGTTCTTTTTGGAATACGCGAGCTTAGAAGTTGGGGGAGAGATCGATCTTGAAGGGGTGGAACAAAAAACAGTGCTTGATCAGTGGATCGTTTCCCGCCTCAACAAGCTTAAAAAAGAAGTTACAGAGTCTCTGGAGGAGTTCAGCCCTGCTCCGGCAGTAAGAGCCATAGAAGAGTTTGTGCTCAAAGATCTTTCCACTTGGTATATTAGAAGGTCGAGAGATAGAATCGGTCCTTCGGCGGAAGACGGTGAGGACAAGAAAAACTGTTATCTAACCTTTTACCTTGTTTTGACGGAGGTTGCTAAGATTCTGGCTCCTTTCCTTCCATTTTTAGCTGAAAAACTTTCACACAGTTTGGGTTATAAGAGTTCTGTTCATCTGGAGGATTGGCCTTCTTTTAGGAGAGAAAAGGTGGATGAAGAGGTGGAGGAAAAAATGGAGACTGTGCGGAAAGTTTGCAGCCTAGCTCATCGAGCCAGAAGACAAGCGGGGATAAAAACAAGGCAGGTTTTAAAAGAAATGCAGGTTAAAACTTTGCAAAACAAACCGGAAGAAGGTTTTATCACCCTCATTAAAGACGAAGTGAATGTTGAAGAGGTTTACTTTATTGAAAGCTTTCGCAAACTCGAAAAGGAAGAACGGGTGAAAGGAGAAAGGATAGAAGTGTCTTTAGAAACCGAAATCACGCCCCGTCTTAAAAGAAAGGGAGTGTTAAGAGAGGTGGTGCGCCGGGTGCAGTTTATGAGAAAAAAGAACGGTCTCAAGCCCTCAGACACCATCCAAATTTACTACAACGGCAATTCCAAGCTGGAAAGGATGATAGAAGAAGAAAAAAAGACTTTAAAGAAGGAAACTATTGCTTTTTCCGTTAACAAAGAGGTAGAAGAAAAAGAAGGCGTAATGTGGAAAGAATACGAGATAAAGTCCATGAAAATTAAACTGGGGATCAAAAAGATATGAAAATCGTTTTTTTATCTGACACTCACGACAATCTTCCAAACTTTAAAAAGGTGATTGGGTGGGCTGAGGATAAAGGAATAAAAACCGTTGTTCACTGCGGAGATGTCTCTTCGCCTGCCACTTGGAAAAAGGCGCTGGAAGGTTTTAGAGGTAAAGCCTTTGTTTCTTTGGGCAATGCAGATGAAGGCTTTAACTGGGAAAGAGAAAAAAGACGGGATCCGCATCTACAGGAGTCTGTTTTTACTTCTCACGGGAGAATAGAGTTGGGCGGGGTGAGGATTGGTTTTTGTCACCTTCCAAGAAAGGCTCGAGAACTGGCGGAAAATGAAAATTTTGACGTTGTTTTTTACGGGCATACTCATAAGCCGTGGGAGGAAAAGGTAGTAAAGACAGCGATGATTAATCCTGGCAATGTGGCGGGGATAAAGTATCAGCCGACTTTCGGCGTTTACGACACTGAAAAAAAGAAGGCGGAGCTTAAAATTCTCCGCCGGCTGGAAGATGTTTAAACGTTTCTCAACCGAAGCCTTTATGTTAGATTCTTTTCCTCGCAGAGAAGCAGATAAAGTTTTTCTTTTTTTTTCTAAAAAATACGGAAAAATTTTTGCGGTGGGAAAGTCAATCAGAAAGATTTCTTCAAAGTTAAACGCCGGGCTGGATTTTTTCGCTCTTTCCCGGGTTGAGTTTATTCAGGGGAGAAACTACAAAATTCTTGTTTATGCTGAAATAAAAAACGAGGCCGTTTCTTTTAGAAGATCGCTCCACAGACTGAAAGCTGCTTTTAAAACAAGAGATTTTTTATCCCGTGTTATTAAAGGCACGGAGCCGGATCTTGCTGTGTGGCAAGTTTTTTCAAGCGCGGTTGAGGCATTGAAAAAATCTTCTCTTCCTCTTTTTTCTTTTTTAATTTATCAAAACTTTTCCTGGCGGTTACTTCAAGAATTGGGGTACGAAATGAACTTTAAAATTTGTGCCGAGTGTAAAAAGGAAGTTGCTTCTTTCGGTCTTTTTTCTCAAAAAGGTTTTCTCTGCCCCGATTGCGGTAAAAAAACCCACCAAAAAGAAAACGTGGTACGTCTTAAAGAGAACGAGAGAAAAGTGTTGGAGAAGATAAGGAGAGCTTCTTTGGATGACCTGGAAGAAGCGGAGGTGAGTTTGCTTGAGGCTAAAAAAGCAGAAAATATTCTCGATTTCTTTTTGGAGGACTTGTATTGATTTGCCTCTTTCTATCTTTTTATCCTATAATAATCACAATGAAGAAAAAACAAAGTGGAAAAATATTAATAATACTGTTCTTCATTTTTTTGGGGTTGGCCGCTCTCACTTTTTGGTATTTTCAAAGAAATACTTATTCCAAAGATGTTTTGAAATTTGAAATACTCGGTCCTGAAGAAGCACGGGCCGGGGAAAGGGTAGAATACACCGTCCGTTACAAAAATACCGGAGAGGTAAGGTTAGAAGAAGTGGAGATGGTTTTTGAATATCCTGAAAAGGTTCTTCCCTTGGAACAGGAAAAAGATCGGGTGATTAAAAATATTGATGATATTTATCCCGGCCAAGAAGAAACCATTGTTTTTAAGGCCAAGGTTTTCGGTCAAGAGGGGGAGTTAGTTAAACCCCGGGCTACACTTAATTACCGCCCTAAAAATTTGAAAGCTTTTTATGAGTCTGAAACTACGGTTTCTACAAAGATTAGCGAAGTGCCCCTTACTTTTGTTTTTGATTTTCCTTCCAAAATGGCGGTGGACAGGGAAAGCAAGCTGTCTTTAAACTACTATTCCAACTTTGAAGAACCGATTTCTGATCTCGCCATCAACGTCAATTACCCTTCCGAGTTCGAACTTCAGAAAACAAGGCCTCAGGGAATTGAAAAAGACGAATGGCAAGTCGGCGTTTTAAACAAAGGAGAAGGAGGAAAGATTGAAATTTACGGAAGCTTTATCGGAGGACTCGGTGGAGAAAAGGTTTTTGAAGGAGAGATAGGGGTTTGGGTCCAAGACAATTTTGTTGTTTTAAAGAGTATAAGGAGAGGGGTTCAAATTACAAAGCCAGGGATTGTCGTCACCCACGAGGTAAACGGCAGCTCGGATTATGTTGCCAGCCCGGGTGATCTTCTTCACTACGAAATTTATTTTCGCAACATTAGCGACGATTACTTAGAAGATTTGTTTTTGGTGTCGGAACTTGAGGGTCCTTTCAAGTTTGACACATTAAAAGTGCCTTCGGGCAGGGTGAGTGATTCGGTGAATACTTTGTTTTGGGACGAAAGAGATAGTTCCGATTTGAAGTTTCTGGCCCCTGGAGAAGAAGGAAAAGTGGATTTTTGGGTCAGTTTGAAGAAAGAGTGGGATTCTTCCCAGTACAAACAGCCGGTTCTCAAAAACGATGTTTCTTTGGGGCAGGTGAGCGAACATTTTGAAACAAAAGTTAATTCGCTTTTGGTTTTAGAACAAAAGGGGTATTATGAAAATGAAGTTTTCGAAGCTTCCGGTCCGATTCCCCCCGAAGTAGGAAAAAGAACCACTTATACTATCATCTGGACCGTTAAAAACTCTTTCAACCGGGTTGAAAACGCACGGGTGAAAGCTACACTGCCTGACGAAGTGAGTTTGACGGACGATGTTTTTCCCGAAGACGAGAAATCGAACTTTGCTTTTGATTCTAATTCGCGAGAGCTTCTTTGGAAAGTGGGTGATTTGGAGCCGGGAGTTGGTTTTGATAGCGATGCTTTGAGTTTGGCCTTCCAGGTCGAGCTTACTCCAACCGAAAGCCAAAAAGGATTGGTGGTTCCTCTGGTAAGTGAAACTCGTCTTTTAGGAGAAGACCAGTGGACTGAAAAAGAACTTGAAGTTTCTATAGAGGGAGTGGACAGTTCCCTGCCGGACGATGATTCGGTTTCGGCAGAAGACGGAGTGGTTCAGGACGGGTCTTGAATTCCGGATTATTTTGAGTAGAATGAATTAATAAACGAAGAAGGGGAGAAGTAGGAGAAATACTTTCCTAAAGAAAGCCGCGCTTAAGCTGAGAAGCGGTGGAAAAGTTTCTCTCGAAAGGAGCCCTGGAGTTTTAAAGTAAATTAAGAGCCTCTTTTTAAGAGGAATTAGGGTGGAACCGCCCCATTGGGTCCCTACGACGAGAGTCGTAGTTTTTTATTCTAAATTAAGAAAATATGTCAAAAACAAAAATGGAAAAACTGGTTTCACTTTGTAAGAGAAGAGGTTTTGTTTATCAAACCTCTAAGATTTATGGAGGACTGGCTGGTTTTTATGATTACGGACCTTTGGGAGCGGAAGTGATACGTAATTTAAAAAACTTGTGGTGGAAAGAGATGGTTCACAATATGGAGAACGTTTATGGTATTGACGGATCCATTATTTTACACCCCAAGGTCTGGCAGGCAAGCGGCCATGTTGAGGGTTTTGACGACCCCTTAGTTGAATGTTTGGAGTGTAATAAAAGAGTGAGAGCGGATAAGTTGGAAGGTTGGCGAGCGAAAAAAAACGAAAAAGGAGAGTGGGAAGTTTTAAAAGTAGGCGAGCGGGAATGTCCTTACTGCGGAGGGGAGCTAGGAACTGAAGTCAACCAATTTAACTTGATGATGAAAACTTATCTCGGATCTGTCACCGGGGAAAAGACAGAAACTTTTCTTAAGGGTGAATCTTGCCAAAATACTTATTTAAACTTCAAGCCGGTTTTGGATTCTTTTTCTCCCAAACTTCCCTTCGGAATCGCACAAATCGGAAAAGCATTTAGAAATGAGATAACATTTGGAAAATTCATCTTCAAAACACGGGAGTTTGAACAGTGGGACGTTGAGTTTTTTGTTCACCCCGAGGAGGCCGATAACGCCTATGAAGATTGGAAGAAGATAAGGTGGGATTGGTTTGTCCGTTCGGTCGGGATTGATGAGAAAAAATTAAGATGGAGGCGCCATACGAAAGACGAACTTATTTTTTATGCCCGGGATGCGTGGGATATAGAATACGAGTATCCTTTCGGGTGGGACGAACTTGAAGGTCTCCACGACAGGTCTGATTATGACTTAAAACAGCACAGCAAATGGAGCGGCGAGGACTTGAAATATCGGACTCCGGACGATGAAAAGTTTTATCCTTTCATAATCGAGGCTTCTGGAGGAGTGGATAGAACTTTTTTAGCTTTAATGCTTAATTCCCTGAGAGAAGAAGAAGGTAGAAGTTACTTGAAAATTAAGCCTTGTTTGGCACCTTATCAGGTGGCCGTTTTTCCTCTTTTAGCCAACAAGCCTGAGCTCGTTCAAAAAGCGAGGAAAGTCTTTAAAAACCTGCAAAAAAAGTTTCACATGGCTTGGGATGACAGAGGAAACATTGGAAAGCGTTATTTTGCTCAAGATGAAATAGGCACCCCCTTCTGTGTGACGGTGGACTTTGATACACTTAAAGATGAAACGGTTACTATAAGAGATCGGGATACGACCAGCCAAATCAGAGTGAAGCTAAAAGATCTATCTGAAGTTTTGGAGAAACTTATAAACGAAGAGAAAACTTTTGAGGGGGTCGGTAAAAAAGTGTAACCAATTAAAATATATGTTTTTACCTATATTAATTGCTGGGTTTGGAGGGGGAGTGGTAAGAGGGTTAGTGGGATTTATAAAACACCAGTTTTCCTACAAGAATGTGGGCTTTAACCTTCCTTATTTTTTCTCCATGTGTTTTCTTTCAGGGGTGGTCGGGGTTTTAGTTGCTGGTGCCGGGGAGAGTTTGGGCATGCGTTTTTTTGGAGGAACTTTTACTCCAGCCCTTGCTTTTTTTATCGGTTACGCAGGCGGTGATTTCGTGGAAAACGTGGTTAAAATCATTCTCAAAAGACCGGAGCTTTATTCTTTTAAGAAAAAAATCTAAATATGAGTGGAATAGTTATTCTTTTACTGGGAATTTTTTTGGTGCTTATTGTTTTTTATCTTAAATCCCAGGGGGCGAGCCTGATTGACGCTATAACGATAGTACTTTTTTATATCTTTTTGATTTGGTTTTTCTTGACTCAGTTTCCTCTTTCTGAAGGGAACAACTTTTTTTAATATGAAAAACAAAAGACTAAAGATTTCTCTTTTTTTATCCTTGTTGGCGTTTTTAATTCCTGCTGTTTTAGGTTTTTTGTGGGGCGGGAGTGACGCGGCCCGGGAGGTTCTTTTCATTACCGACAAGCTTTTTTCTATGGTAGCTCCTATTGAGCCATTCAACCTCTTTGTTTTTTTGTTGTTTTTAGATTTTTTACTCTTGTCTTTTTTTGCTCTTTCTTCTTTTTTCCTTTCCCTGCCCTCTCTTTTTTATTTGTCTTTTTATTCTTTTTTGATTGGAGCGGCGGTTCGGATTTCGGGGGTTGGTCTAGTTTTTTTTCTGCTTTTTCCTTTTTCAGTTTTTAAAATTTTTCCTTTGATCTTGGCTACCTTTTTTTGCCTACAGTTTTCAGGAGCTTTAGTTCTAGAATTATTTTCGGATGAATTTTCTTTTCCTAAAAAGGAAGCGAAGGTTTTTTTAAAAAAAATTGTTTTACTTTTTCCTCTCTTTTCCTTTTTTAGTTTTCTTGAAGTTTGGGGAATTCCTTTTGTCTTTCGTTTTTTTACTTGACAAAAAACTTTATTTTTTTAAAATGAAGGAAATAAAGATTTCATGAGCTCAAGATTAATTACAATTCAACTCTTTCTTGTCACATGGTTTATTAACCTTGTGCCTTTTGGAGGGTTGAAAAGTAATCTTGAATTAAGCTAACGAAAAAATTTGAGAATACCTTTCAGCCCTTCCATCGGAGGGGCTGATTTGTTTTTTTGTTCCTTAGCTCTTTTAAAGGAGGTGAGATACATGAGTGGGCTCAGGGAGAGGATTGTTTGTCCCGACTGCGGCAGGGTCTACTGCGGAGAAATATGTCCGCAGTGCGGGCAGACAAAGGAGGAGGCGGCTCAGTCCGCTTCAAAGAAGGGGAGTTGACTTTTTTCCCCTTAAGGGGCGGAGAAGATTAATCTTCTCCGCCCAAATCAATCTAAAAATGAATTTGTTTGAAATAAAAAAATTAGTTAATTTTTTCTTCATCCTTCTTATTGAAGGTCTCTTTATCGTTTTTTTGTTCCGGGAGGGTTGAAGAATGGTTTTAAATAAATAAAAACAACTTAAGGTTATTCTTCGGCCCTTCCATCGGAAGGGCTGATTTGTTTTTTGTTCCTTAGTTTCTTAAAGGAGGTGAGAAGGATGTTCAAGATCATGGTGCCTAAGAAGAAAAAGGAGAAGAAGAAAAAGGAAGAGAATTCTTCCAAGAAAGTTTCTTCTCCTACACCTAAGGGGGTTAATATCTCTCCTTAGGAAAGCTCTTTTACGAGAAGGGGGAAGCCCCCCTTCTTTTTTATTTGATGATTTTTTTGGTAAAATTAGACAGAGTGAAAAAATGAAAGTGTTTAAAAAAATATTTGAAAATAAAAAGTGGAAAGCGGTTGCTACTTTGGTGGGAACAACCATAGGGGCCGGGATGTTCGGCCTCCCTTATGTTGTAGTCAGGGTTGGTTTTCCATTAGGCTTTCTTTACCTTCTTTTTTTAGGAGGAGTTGTTTTGTTTTTAAACCTTGCTTACGGGGAGGTGATACTTAGAACGCCGGGAGATCATCAGTTCAGTGGTTATTTAAATTTTTATTTAAAGCCGAAGGAGCATATTTTACGTTTCGCCGAGCTGGTCAGTTTTTTCATCTCTGCCTATGGAGCTCTTCTTGCTTACCTGGTTAAGGTGGGGGATTTTTCAGTTCTTCTTTTCGGAAGAAGGGGTCCTGATTTTTACAGCTTGTTGTTTTTTGCTTTGGCGGCTGTTGCTCTTCATTTTGGATTGCGGTGGGTTTCTTTTTTTGACTTTATGGCGGTTTTTTTAATTTTTTTAGTTTTAGGAGGCCTTTTTATTTTTAACTTTTCACATATTAATCCGGAGATTTTAAAAAAGATTGATTTCGGGTTTTTCTTTTTACCCTACGGAGTTATTTTATTTGCTTTAAACGGGAGTTCGGTTATTCCTGAGATGGAAGAGGTTTTAAGAAAAAAACATGGAAAATTAAAAAGCGCCGTAGTGATAGGGACACTGATCCCTCTTGTTGTTTATTTTGTTTTCGTTGGTTTAGTGGGAGGAATCTGCGGAGAAAGTGTTTCTCCCGACTCCGTTTCCTGCCTGCCCGGCATTCTTCCTTCTTGGGCGGTCAGCCTTACTGCTTTTTTAGGAATTTTGACTATGAGCAGTTCTTTTGTAAGTTTTTCTTATGTTTTAAGAGAGCGTTGGCATCGGGATTACAAGTTTCCTAAATTTTGGTCTTTTGTTTTGGTTCTTTTTCCTCCTCTTGCTCTTTTCTTCTTGGGGGTCAGGGATTTTTTGGGAATAATAGAGTTTAGTGGGGCTGTTTCAATCGGGCTGATCGGAATTCTTATTCTTCTTATGCACAAAAGAGCCAAGTCGCTGGGCAAAAGAGAGCCGGTTTACAAACTAAAAATCCCTTTAAAGGTTCGTTGGCTGCTTGTTTTTGTTTTTATAAGTGGGGCGGTTCTTTCTTTACTTTTTAATTAAAAATAATGACCGGTAAAAATTTTTCAAGGTGGTTTCTGATTTTAATTGGATTTGTCTTTTTGTTTTTCATTTGGGTTCGTTTTGTGGAACCCAACGTTTTATCCCTTGAGGAGTTGGAGTTTAGCTTTAGTACTTTCCCGAACGAAGAAATTACCATTCTTCATTTGAGCGATCTTCATTCTTTTGGATACGGAGAAAAAGAAAAAAAATTAGTTAACGCAGCTAAAAGGTTGGATCCCGACTTTATTTTTATTACAGGAGACCTTATTGACTGGAGAACGTCAGATTTTGAAGACTGCGCTCTGTTTTGGCGAGATCTAAGCGAGAATTTTGAAGGGCGAGTTTTTGCTGTTTACGGTAACCACGAACATAAAAATCCGGTCTTTAGCCGGATAGGACCCGCCTTGGAGAAAAGCGGGATAAGAGTTTTGGTAAACGAAAGGATAAAAATTGAGCTGGAAAGAGGCGGTTATTTTTATCTTTTGGGAGTGGATGATCCGCGTTTGGGACATGACAACGTTTCAGAAACATTTGTTGACCCTTATATCCCCGGGCCTAAAATTCTTTTAGCTCATTCTCCTGAGATTTTTAGAAAAGTGAAGAAAAAAGAAGTCGACTTGGTTTTAGTCGGGCATACTCACGGTTGTCAAATTAACGTGCCGATCATCCGAGAGTGGTTTCTGCCTCTGGCATATGACAAAAGGTATAAGCAGGGGCTTTTTGAAGAGAGCGGGACTTATCTTTATGTCAACCGGGGAGTGGGGGAAACCTATCTTCCTTTCCGTTTCAACTCCTTTCCTGAGGTAACCTTGATCACCATAAACAAAGAGTCGGACCCTTAAATTTTTTAATTTGGCTTCCAGGTTATCGCCTTTTCTTCTATTTCGAAATTGCCGGGGAGGAATTTTTCTATAATTTCCATGTTTGTTTCGGCGTGATTTGTAATGCGGGAGGGCTTTATAATGCTTTTTTTATTAGACAAAGCCATGTAGGGTAAGAGCTGGTCGGTTGTATGTTGATCAACACAACCTTTTGACTTTATTTCTTTTAAAAAACTGGCGGCTGCCTCTTCACCTACTTTTTCTGCTGACTTTCCCATTTTTCCTAAGTTGTCAATTCCTAAAATAGTTTCTTCGAGCTCTGCTATAATATTTATTACACTTCCCGTGCTTTCAGACTCTGCGTAATCTATTTTTTCCTCAAAAGGCAGATTCAATCTGCCTAAAATTTGTTTCACCCCCGAGATTTGTCTTTCAGCCACCCTTTTTTCTTTTAGGTCTTTTGAGGCTCGAGAAATGATTTTCAAGGTTTTCATCTCTCCTCTTTTTTTAATCTTTATCGGCTTTATTTTCCCTGGAAAGAGAAATGCTTTAACTTGTGCTTTCCCCTTGGGATAAAACCCTCTTTTTTTGGTTTCGATTTTGACTTTTACTCCGTGTTTTTTCAGGATTTTTAAGAAAACGAGGTTGAAATGATCTAAGCTGGGTGAAAAGAAAGTGTCTGTTGCTCCTCCGTTGAAAGTGATCTTGACCGGTTTTTTTAGAACTAAAGCAAGAGGAAGGATTCCCTGCAAGATGAGAGTAATGCTTCCCGCCGTTTCTATTTTAATTTTTAAATCTCTCGGCTGAAGGTAAACGGGAGTAAAAGTAATCTCTTGGGAGCCGAGCTTGACTCCTTCGGTTTCAGCTCTTGTCAGGGCAGCAAGGGCCTTAATTGTTTTAAGGTGAGATCTTTTAAGTCCCGGGCTTTTTCTCCCTGCCCTTATTTTTGTAATCCGGCATGGTTTTTGAGTCACCGCCGAGAGGCTTGCAGCGGTTCTTAGAATTTGCCCTCCCCCTTCTTTTAGGTTGCCGTTTATTTCAATCATATTTGTTTTATCATAACATATTTTTATGCTTGACAGAGGGGTGAGGATGCTTGATAATGAACTAAGATTATTTTTCTCCTTATGATGATTTGCAAGAAAAAATATTACCTTACTGAAGAAGGCTTGAAACAAGCAAAAAAGAAGTTAAAAGAGATTGAAAAAGAAAAAATGAAGTTGATTAAGGAAAGATCTCCCGAAAAGCAGGATTACGGCGAGGCGGATATCGAATACGTAAAATATCAGGAAGACATGGAAGCGGTTGAAAAAAAGATCTACAAGTTGGGGTGCATTTTGGATAACTACGAGTTGATTAAAAAACCCTCCAAAGAAAAAAGAGACAAAGTTCACTTGGGCGCTACTGTGGTTGTGGAGGGCAGCGGTCAGGTGGACGAATTCACCATTACGGGTAGTTTCGAGGCGGATCCTCTTTCCGGAAAGATAAGTAATAGGTCGCCCGTTGGCGAGGCTCTTTTAGGGAAAAGAGTAGGGGAAGAGGTTGAAGTTGAAACACCCATGATCAAGCAAAATTACAAGATTTTAAAAATAAGTTATGACAAACTTTAAAAACTTCGACTTTGATAAAAGTGTTTTAACCGATGAGGAAAAAAAAGTTTTGCATCATTTGAAAGAAGCAGCGCGGAAGGTGGCACCGCTTTATGAAAAACAAAAAAAACCAGGGGAAAAGAGAGCTGCTTTTTACCCTGAAAATGTTTCAAAGGAAAAAATTGAAAAACAGGCTGAAAAAAATTCTAATCTTTTGGGTCCTTACACTTTTGTAGAAGAAAAAAACGGGAAGCTTAAGGCGGTGAAATTTAAGGACCGTTTTAAAAAAGAGTTGAAAGAAATTCGCAGGGAAATAGATAAAGCAGCCAAAGCTTCTTCTAACAAAGAGTTTAAAAACTATTTGAAAGAGATGGGTAAAAGTTTGCTGCAGGATGATTACGCCAGAAACGAAATGCTTTGGGTGACAAGCCCTCTTTTTAAGTTCAGTTTTATAATCGGTCCTATTGAAAGATACTTGGACCGTCTTTTTTTTAAAAAGTGTGCTTATCAAAGCTGGCTGGGGGTGATCGATGAGGAAAGAACCAAAGAAGCCGAAAAATTCAAACAAATTATTCTGGCGGCGAGAAGAAAGATTTTATCAGACGCCCCCAAGGTGCGCGTTCCTTCTTTGAGAGTAGAGGTTAACAAAACGGTTTGTTTTGCCGGCCTTATCGCCGATAACATGTTTACGGGGACCAACCTTCCCAACAGTATGGAGTTAATGGAGAAGAGGGGATCCAAGTTGACTATTTTTTCCGGTTCTTTGAGGGAAAAATTTGAAAAAGATCAGCTTCCTGTTTTTAAAAAAATCTTCCCCGAAAAAATAAAAAAAGAGTATTCAGAGGATGAGTTGTATGAGGGAACCTTGCGTTGCATTCTTTTGCACGAGATAAGTCACTCTTTGATACGTTATGAAGATGCAGAGGAGAGGTTGGGCTCGATTTTTCCCGTTTTTGATGAAGCCCTAGCTTATATCCTAGGAATAAAAGCCTGCGGCCATCTCATCTTTAAAAAGGTTTTAACCCAGAAAGAATTAAGAAGCATCTTGCTGCTTCATATTGTTCGCAACTTTGTTTGGTACCAGGATTTTAAGGAAAATTCACAGGTAGAAGATTATGCCCGGGGGGCGGCGTTGACTCAAAGATTTTACGAACAGAGCGGAGCCTTGTGGCTGGATGAAAAAGGAAAGGTGAACGTTGATTTTAAAAAGCTTTTTTCTGCCGTTGAAAAACTTTCCGGTGTTCTTGAACATTATTTATCCAGTGGAAATCTGAAAGAAGCGGAAAATTTTGTTAAAAGCCAGGCTGGCTTTGAAGTGTTCGATAAATATTTTTAATTTTAAAAACAAATATGAAGTTTGATTTTATTACCTTCGGCTCTGGTACGCTTGATATTTTTCTAAAGACCGATAAATTTCTAATTGAAAACAAAAAAAGATTTCAAAGTGGAAAATCGATTTGTTTCCCCTTTTCTTCGAAAGTTGATTTGGAATCGGTTGATTTTTCCTCCGGAGGGGGAGGAACCAATACGGCTGCTTCTTTGGTGCTTCAAGGGTTTAAAGTCGCCTACTGCGGGTCAGTGGGAGATGATTTTGCTGGCGGAAAAGTTTTGGAGGCTTTGGAAAAACTTAGTGTAGACACCTCTTTGGTTCAAAAAACTGACAAGGCGCCGACTAATCTTTCCGTCATTTTTTCTCAGAAAAATGAAAGAACTTGTTTTGTTTGGCGGGGAGCTTCGGAATGTTTGGATTGGGAAAAAGTAAACAAAAAAAAGTTGGAGGCGAAATGGTTTTATCTTGCTCCTTTGTCGGGTAGATTAGCTCCCCTTTCTTCGAAACTTATGGATTTCGCTCACAACAAAGGAATGAAGGTTTTTGCCAATCCGGGCAATAGTCAGATAAAGATGGGCCTTGAAAAACTTGACCCCCTCTTGAAACGTTCCGAGGTGATTCTTTTAAATCAGGAAGAAGCCTCTCTTCTTACCGGCGTTTCTTACAAAAAAGAAAAGGAGGTTTTTAAAAAAATGGATGAACTGGTGGATGGACTGGCCATTATGACTAAGGGAAAAGAAGGGGTGGTCGCTTCAGACGGTGATTATTTATGGCGGGCGGACGTTTTACCGGCGGAGGTTGTGGAAAAAACGGGAGCCGGGGACTCTTTTGGAGCTGGTTTTGTAGGAGGGTTTGTTGAAAAAGAAAATGTGGAATATGCGCTTCAGAAAGGAGTAGCTAATTCTGCCGCTTGTATTTCCAAAAGAGGGGCTAAAAACGGTCTTTTGAAAAAGAGGGACGAATGGAAAAGAGTGAAGGTGGGAAAAAAGAAGTTGTGACAATTAAAACGTTTTTTATGTTAAAACAAAAAAATGACAAGATTGGAAAAAGATGCATCTTTTAGAAAAAATTAAAAACTTTTTTTCTCAACCGGACAACAAATTTTTAATTGAAAAAACTTTATTTCTCTTTTTAGGGGCACTTTTTTTAGGAAGTATTTTCTTTTTAGGTAAAAGTTATCTTGGGTTTGAAGGCGAAATGTTAACGGCCGGTCTTTTTGATTTCTTAAAGAAAGACTCCCCGTCCGCCGCCCGCCAGGAAGACAATTGTTTGAATGATTCTAACTGCACCGAGTTTTTTTATGATGGAGGCGGAGGGAGGATA
>CAZTOB010000002.1:0-54408 GCA_964615425.1 uncultured Candidatus Saccharibacteria bacterium
ATAAAGCCATATCCACATTGTTTAAAGCCGACAAAACTTCTTTTGCTTTGGTGGAGGTGGCAAGAAGACCTAAAAACAAGTGTTCCACGGAAATGAATTTATCTCCCATCTCACCTGCTTTTTTCTGCGCGAACTGGAGAACTTTGGCCATGTCCTGGGTTAAATAAAAGCTTCCCGCGTTTTTCGGAGCAGCTATTTTAGGAATCTGACCCAAACTTACGGAAACTTTGTTCTTTAAATCTTCAATGTTAACTCCCAGCTTGGAAAGAAGAGTGATAACAATGCTTTTCTCCTGACTCAACAACGCGTAAAGAAGATGCAGTCCGTCAACCTGCTTTTGGCCTTTTTGTTTTGCTATTTTTTGGGCGCGTTTAAGCGCGGATTGTGCTTTGAATGTGAAATTTTGTCCTTGCATCATATACTTATTTGTAACACATGAAGAGGCCTTTTTCAAGGGAAAAAAGGAAGAATTTTTAATGGTTTTGAAACTTTTCTTTTACTTGAGGCTTTGTAAAACAAATTGACAAAAAAGAAAAAAATTGTTTTAATAAAAGCAAACGCGGTTAAGGTACAATAGCAGAAAAGGAGGAAAAAAGTGGATTTTCAAGAGATAAAGAGTACCGTTAAGAGACTGCTCCTTGTTGCCGGAGCACTTTCTTTGTTCTTTTTTATCGGGCTGGGAATTTTCTCGGGGTTGGGGTGGCTAGCAGAAAACCCCCCGGAAGAAAGTCTTCTCCCCAGCCTGGCAAAAACTGCTGCTTTCGGCCTGGCGGTGGGAGTTGCAATCATCGCCTTGGTCAAAGCAGCTGTTTTCACCGTCCAGTGGGTAACCCCACCTCGGGCGGCGAAAATAATAACCTTCATCACCGTCACAGCCGCTGTTGCGGCGGTGATAAAGAATTTGTAAGAGAGAACCCTGCCTTCGCGGCAGGGTTTTTCCTTTATTTTTGAGAAAGAGTCGCCTCTTTTGTAATTCTTTCTCCGTTCCTTACAATCTCCAAAGAGATGGTGTCTCCGGGCGAGTACTCGATAATGATATCAGCCAGAGTCTCCTGAAGAGAAATCTTTCTTCCATCAAACTTTGTAATAATATCGTCTCTTTTTAAACCGACCTCTTCACCCGGAGAACCGGGGAAAACCGCCGTTTCAGTTTTTTCTCCCGCAGCGTTTCTTCCCACCCATGCCCCATAGTCAACTGGGAGATCAAACTCCTCGGAAAGAGCAGGGGTGACCGTGGTGTAGTAAATACCGAGAAAGGGATAAACGACCTCGCCATGGGTTTTAACGTCTTCAATTGCTTTTTTAGCCCTGTTTATGGGAATGGCGAACCCGACGTTTTCCGCCCCCACCGCCATAGCGGTGTTGATACCTATCACCTCTCCTTTGAGATTTAGAAGCGGACCTCCGGAATTACCCTGGTTTATGGCGGCATCGGTTTGAATAATCCCTCTTAAAGATTGCGAGGAGCCTCCCCCCGTAGCGGTAATGTTGCGGCTCAAACCGGAAATGATCCCCGAGGTAGCTGAGTTTCTAAACTCCCCCAAAACGTTGCCGATAGCTACCACCGTCTGTCCTATCTGCGCTTCATCCGAGTCCCCGAGTTTTAAAACGGGCAGAGAGACGTCTTCTATCTTCAAAACGGCAATATCTTGAAGCGGATCAAGGGCTAAAACGTTTGCTTCGAACTTTTCTCCTTCGTTGGTAAAAACGGTGTATCTGGCGTCTTCCTCCCTTACCACGTGCTTATTGGTTAAAATCAAACCGTCGCTGGAAACAATAAAGCCGGTTCCTCCGCCTATCTCCCGCTCTTCAGTCCCTTTTTCCCTGTATTGAGGAACCCTAATGTCAAAATCTTCTCCGAAATAATCTTCATACTCTTCAAAGGGGTTGTAATAATATCTTTCCATAATGGGGACGTCTTTAGTGACAACGATGCTCACCACTCCTGGAGAAGCTTCACGCACAGTATCAACAATCGCATCCGCGGTTGACACCTTCTCTACCTCTTTTTCTTTTTCAGACAAAGAAAAGGAGGGAGGTTCATTTTCTTTTAAATCAAAAACGAACAAATAACCGACCAAAAAGCCCAAAAGAGAGGCCAGAAAAGAAGCTAAAACCAACCCCGCAACAAGCCTGCTCTTTCTTATTTTTTTTGTCTTTTGTTCTTTTTTTTCGTCTCCTGGAAAGTTGTAAATACTCATATTTTAATTCTTAATTCTTTTCTTTTAGTTTATCAAAGATCAGCCCCTTTGAAAAGTGTTTGTTTTTAAGATAAAAAACAAAAAGAAAAAGAAAAAGGTAAGCTCCCGCCGCTGCCAAAAAAGGAATCCTCACTTTCACCGAAGCAAAAGGAACCTGGGAAGAAAGACTAACAATCCAAAGAACAAAACGAAGCCCCAGGCGGGAGGGAAGAGACAGAATCCGAGCCAACCCCACCGAAACAAAAGAAGCCAAAGCTGAAAAAGCGCCCCAGATTGTTAAAAAGGGAACTAAAGAAAGAATGAGAAGGTTGGAAAAGGGAGCCACAACCGAAAACCGACCGAAGTTGTAAAGAAGAAGAGGCAAAACAAAAACCTGAGCACTTAAAGTGGTTACTAAATTCTCTCTCGCCCCTAAAGCCTCCGGCAGAAAAGAAAAAACACCTTCCAAGGGTTTGTTTAAGAAAAGAAGGCCCAAAAAGGCGAGAAAGGAAAGCTGAAACCCGACATCCAAAACGTCAAGAGGAGAAAAAAAGAGCATGAAAAAAGCACTTAAAACAGCCACCCTCTCGGCATCAGGGATACGCCCCATTTTAGTTGCCAAAAGAAGAAGTCCTCCCATAATACCCGCTCTTACTCCGCAGGCGGGAGCTCCGATTAAAAAAACATAAGAAAGTATAAAAACAAGAGTGGCCCAAAAAGCCCGCCCTCTAGCTACCCCGAAAGAAACCAAACTACTCAAAAGTATACCCGATAAGATGGTGATGTTGGTCCCCGAAACCGCCGCTATATGACGCGTCCCAGTTTCATTCAAACGCTCCTTCCACTCATAAGGAATATTCTCTTCTTCTCCAAAAACCAAAGCCTCGAAAAAACCCCTTGCCGGAGAGGGATAAACCCTGCCGAAGGCGTCCTTAAAAACGGACTTTATCCTCAAAAAAGGAGCGTCCCAAAAAGAACCCTTCTTCAAAACTTCAATCTCGGGATAGCTTATCAAAAAATAAATACCTTGTCTTTTTAGGTAAGAAGAGTAGTCAAATCCGTTGAACGGAGCCGGTTTTTCAAGCTTCCCTTCAAGCAAAATAACGTCTCCGGAGGCTACAACGGGATAAAGATGATCCGAGACCCTCGCCTTCACCCCAAGCTCTTCTATTTCCACCACAAAGTTCTTTTTAAAAGAAAGGGTCTCAACTCCTCCCACAACCCTTCCTTCCCATACTTCTTTCTGGCCGAAGAAGCTCTCAAGATCAGGTCTTTCTGTTTTTTTAAGGTCTTTTTGGAAATGAAAAAAGCCCAAAAGAGAAAAACAAAGAAGCCCCGAAACAAAAAGAAATCTTTTGTCTTTTGAAAAACAGAAAAGAAAAATGAAAAAAGACACTAAAAAAAACAAACCTTGACCGAAAAGATCAAGGTTTGTCGCCCCGGCCAGAATTCCCAAAACGAAAAACAAGGCAACTTTTTCAACCGCCCCCGGCCACTTCAAAAAGGAGAAGGCATCACGGGACTGTCGGGAGAGCACCTCAAATCAACCGGATTGCAATAAGAAGCGGGGCTGGTTTCTGTCTCTTCTGCATATCCAGTACTGTCAATACAATAATAATCCCCTCCGGGAAGCTCAACGTAAGCGCAGTAACTGTCGCCTTCCGCGTAAATCACAGGTTCCTCTCCCGCATACTCCCGGATATCTTCACATAACTCCTCGGCCTCGTCCTTGCCACAAGAGATGTCATAGCCGGTTTCATAATCACGCGTCACTTCCGCCACCGCACGAAGCTGACTCATAGAAGAAATTACACGGGCGGAAGAAGCTTTGGAGCGAGCTCCACGCAGAGAAAGCCCCATTATCACAGGAACCGAAGCCGCCATCAAAAGACCCAAAACAACAAGGATGATCATCAATGTTTTGGAAATGGCGGATTTTTTAACCTCAACCCCTTTTTTAATTTCCTTCAATTCCTCATACAAGACAACCAGCCAAACAACACTTAAAGGTGCGATTAAAAGCCCGGGAATATAACTAATCACTTCACTCAAGATGCCGGAAAAAGAAACAAGCGTAATCAGAAGACCGGCCGCAAGACTTAAAAGAAAGCTGATTATGGCAACAACCACCCCAAAAAGGAAAAAACGACCGACAATCCCCCACCAGTGTCCATCTACAAGCTGTTTGCTTCTTTGAAGCGTTTTAAAACCTTTTTTCCTTTCATCCACCGCTACCAAAGAGGAAAAAGCGAAACAAAAAGAAAGATAAATTCCCGGCACAATTAAAAACAAGAATCCGGCACCGGCAATCAGCGCACTTAAAACCCCGGCCCACCAAACAGCAAAAGCCACCTTCCAACTTTTCTTGTAGGCTTCTTTTATTCCCTTAACCTCATCTCTTTTTTGAACCGCCCAAAGAAGAGCCGCTTGACTCCAAATCATAATCACAAAAAGAGCTGGGGAAAAAACACCCAAGAAAACAATTGTGAAAGTGTTAATGCTTCCCGGAGCCCGAAACATCTCTTCTCCCAAAAAAGAGAACAAAAAAGATACAAAAACAGGAACGGCTGCAACCCCCAGCAGCACCGGAAAGTTCTCTTTGTAAATCCGCCAGGTCTTTCTAAAAATGTCTTTAAAGCTTGAAAGACCGCGCTTTTTAAAACCTTCTCTCATTTCTTCTTGCATATTTTTTATTATTTCTAATTAACTTTTTCTCACCCCGCATTCGTCAAAAAAGGGTTCAATTTCTTTGGCCAACTTCCATAGAAAATCATCTTCGTATAAGGCTTTTTTCACATGATCCGGCAGTTCTGTGTCAGGCCTAAACTCCTGCAGATAGTAGCGCCGGGCGGGAGAGATCCATTTAGCTATCTTTTTAACGTCCCTTTCGCTTAAAAGCCCAGGAACAACGGTGGTGCGGAATTCGTATTCAACTCGTTCTTCCTTCAAAAACTCTATGCTTTTTTCCACGTTCTCTAAAAGATTATCCTTCCAAAAATCTCCCCGTCCGCCGTCTACCTCTTCAAAAAAAATCTTCCCTCCTATAGCCTGAAAATACTTCTCCCGCGGAGACTTAACATCCATTGCCACGTAATCAATCAAGTTTTTATTAGTCAGCTTTTTAATCATTTCCGGGTTGCAGCCGTTGGTGTCTAGTTTAACATCGTACTCCATTTCTTTCACCCGGCTGCAAAAAGAAGGAAGGTTTGGGTTGATAGTCGGCTCCCCTCCAGTAAGCACCACCCCTTCCAATCTGCCTTCTCTTCCTTTTAGGAAATCAAAAACTTCTTCAAGAGGTATTTGAGGGTGATTTCTTATTTTCTCAGGTAAAACAAGCTCCTTATTATGACACCATGGACACCGAAAAGAGCAACCGGAAAAAAATACGGTGCAGGCTAATTTTTCAGGATAATCGACGAGGGTAAATTTTTGAAAACCCCCTATCTTCATTTTATTTTTGATGCTTATACTCCCTTCTCTCCGCAAACTCCTGCCTTTTGCCGTCGTTCCACTGACCAACAGGACGGAGATAGCCGACGATTCTTGAGTAAACCTCGCAGGGCTGTTTTATGGTGCATTTCGGACATTCGAAATGCTCCCCGGAAAGATATCCGTGTGTCGGGCAGACCGAAAAAGTCGGAGTAAGACTGATATAAGGAAGTTCAAACTCCTCAAAGACGCTTCTCACCAGTTTTTTCGCTTGGTTGGGGTCATCAATTTTTTCACCGAGATAGAGATGTTGGACCGTACCCCCCGTGTATTTAGCCTGGATGTCATCCTGTAAGTCCAAAGCTTTAAACACGTCGTCGGTGTAGTCAACCGGAAGCTGGGTGGAGTTGGTGTAATAGGGAGTTTCTTCGGTCCCCGAAGTTATGATGTCGGGATACTTTTCCTTGTCTTTAAGAGCCAAACGATAGCTTGTCCCCTCAGCCGGTGAGGCTTCTAAATTATAAAGGTTGCCTGTTTCTTTCTGGTATTCCAGAAGTTTGTCTCTCATAAAATCCATTACTTCCTTGGTGAACGCCCTCCCTTTTCTCGTTCCGATGTCTTTTCCCATAAAGTTTAAGACGGCCTCGTTCATCCCCACCAAACCGATGGTTGAAAAGTGGTTGTCCCAATACCCCCCTCTCATTTTTTTAACGCTGGAAAGCCAGTGCTTGCAATACGGGTAAAGCCCTTTTTCCGTAAAGTTTTCCACTGTCTTCCTTTTTATCTCCAGGCTTTCTTTAGACAGTTCCATCAATTCTCCCACACGACTTAAAAATTCTTTTTTGTTCTCGCTTAAATAACCGATGCGGGGCATGTTAAGGGTTACAACCCCGATAGAACCGGTTAAAGATCCGGCTCCGAAAAGACCTCCGCCGCCTCTGTTGTAAAGCTCTTTTTTATTAATTTGAAGACGGCAGCACATACTGCGAATATCCTTGGGGTCCATGTCGGAGTTAAGATAGTTTCCAAAATAATTGATACCGTACTTGGCCGTCGCCTCCCACATCGGCTCCAGAGATTTCTTCTCCCAAGGAAAATCATCAGTAATATTTATCGTCGGAATGGGAAAGGTGAAAACCCTTCCTTGGGCATCACCTTCGATCATCACTTCGTAAAGCGCCTTGTTCAGCATGTTCATTTCTTCCTGGAAATCTCCGTAGGTGAAGTCCTGAGGTTCTCCACCGATAACAACGGATTGATCAGCAAAAAGAGGGGAAGGGGAAATATCAAGGGTGATATTGGTAAAGGGAGTTTGAAAACCGACTCTCGTAGGCACGTTCATATTAAACAAAAACTCCTGCATCGCCTGTTTGACATGCCTGTAGGAAAGATGGTCAACCCGGATAAAAGGAGCCAGAAGGGTATCGAAGTTGGAAAAAGCAACTGCTCCCGCCACCTCCCCTTGAACCGTGTAAAGAAAATTTACAATCTGCCCCAGGGCGGTCTTGAAATGCTTGGGAGGCTTAGACTGAATCTTTCCTTTAACTCCCCCGAAACCCTCCGTTAATAACTCATAAAGGTCCCAACCGGCACAATAAGCACCGAGCGTCTGAAGATCATGAATGTGGAGATCGCTTTCTCTTTCCGCCCTTCTTATCTCTTCGGGGTAAACTTTTTCCAGCCAGTACCTTTTAACTAAGTGAGCGGCGACATAGTTGTTAAGCCCCTGAAGGGAATAACTCATGTTGGCGTTTTCTTTCACCTCCCAGTCCAGCCTGCGGAGATACTGATCTACCTTGTCTACACCTTCTTCCTCCGCCTGAGCCATTTCTCTCAACTTTCTATGCTGCTCCCGGTAGAGAATATATGCTTTAGCCGCCTTGAAAAGGTTTTTCCTGATTAAAACCTTTTCTACGCAGTCCTGGATATTTTCAACAGAAATGAGTTCTTCGCCCTCGAACTCCCGGTTAATAAGATCCACCACTTCACCGGACAGCGCCTCGGCTCTTTCTTCTCCGTTCTCCTTGGTGGCCCGAAGCGCCTCGTAAATAGCTTTTTTAATTTTTTCAGCCTTAAAGCTTACAATTTTTCCATCCCGCTTTTTAACACGGTTGACTTTCTTGTCCATCAAACTTAAAATTTTAAATTACTAAAAGGGCTGATTCTCAAAGGCCCAAAAACAAATTAGAAACCAGTGGCGATCACCGTTACCTTGATATTTCCTTTTTTCAGTTTTTCATCCTGAATCGCCCCAAATATCACTCTGGTATTTTTCCCTCCATTTTCTGTAATCACCTCCGCCGCTTCGTTAATCTCGTGCAAGCTTATATCCTCCCCGCCCGAAATATTAAACAAAATTCCTCCCGCTTCGGAAATAGAAACATCCAAAAGAGGAGAAGAAAGGGCTTCTCTTGCCGCCCGGGCGGCTCTCTTTTTACCGCTCGCCTTGCCGATACCGAAAAAGGCGGTTCCCGAATCTTTCATAATTGACTTTACGTCGGCAAAATTAACATTAACTATACCCGGCAGAGCAACAAGATCCGAAATTCCTTTAACCGCTTGATGTAAGACCTCGTCACATTTTTCAAAGGCCTCCGAAACGGACGTGCTTGAGTCAAGAACCCTAGTTAAATTAGCGTTCGGAATAACAATCAACGTATCAGTTGACTCTTCAAGCTCCCTTTTCGCTTTTTCGGCTACTTGGGACCTTACCTTGCCTTCAAACTCAAAAGGGGTGGTAATAACACCGATAGTCAAGGCTCCCATCTCTTGAGCGAGGTCGGCTACAACAGGAGCTGCTCCCGATCCAGTTCCTCCCCCCAGTCCAGTGGTTATAAAAATAATATCAGCTCCTTTTAAAGCCTCCCTTATTTCTTCTTTTTGCTCCAAAGCAGCTTCACGACCCACCTCGGGTCTCATCCCTGCTCCTAAACCTCTGGTTACTTTCTTACCAATTCTTATCTTTTTATCGGAAGCTTTCTTTTCCAAGTCTTGAGCGTCGGTGTTTATGGAAATAAGTTCCACGTTTTCCAGTTTTTTCTTTTTCATCCGGTTGACCGCGTTTCCTCCCGATCCTCCCACCCCAACAACTTTTATACTCACGTCTCTCATATTTAGGGTATAAAATCTTTTAAAATACTTTTTAGTTTTTTCAAAACTTTTCCGTTTATACCTCTTCTGTCCATTTCCCTGAATTTTTTAGCCTGCAGACAAAGACCGCAGACAGCTGCCAGTGAGGGATCTTTTTGACTGGGTGAAAAACCTTGCGGCGTTCCAATCCGCGAAACTATTTCCATTTCTTCTTTTGCCATCTCGGAAATCCCCGGCATGTTAGCCCCGCCGCCCGTTACAACCACCCCGCCCGGCAGCTTCAAAGAACCGTTCTCCTGCCAATCCTCTTTAACTAATTTAAATATCTCTTTTAAGCGGGGATCTATTATCCTCCCCAGCTCCGACTTGGAGAAGGTCAACTTTTTTTCTGATTTTTTTTCTTCTATTTCCAGTTTCTTATTACCTCTCATACCGCATTTTCCAAACTTCAGCTTTATTTCTTCCGCCGTATCAACGTCGGTTCTCAGTCCGACCCCAATATCTTTTGTCACATTGAAAGAACCCACAGGCACAACCCCCGTTTTCTTTAAAACCCCCTCCTTATATACAGCATAACCGGTCGTGCCGCTTCCGATATTAACCACCATCACCCCCAACTCCCTTTCCCGGGGGGTTGAAACAGCTTCAGCGGAGGCCAAGGGTTTAGCCATTACATGACCAATCTGCCATCCAGCGTTTAAAACCGCTTCGGTAAGGTTTTCAAAATAAGGAACGAAATGTAAAAGAGCCAATATCTTAACCTGGAGTCTAACCCCCTTCATCCCGACCGGCTTTTTAACCCCGCCCTCTTTATCAACTTTGTACTCTTGCGGGAAAACCCTCAAGATCTCCCAGTTGTCCCGGATGGGAAAGGTCTGAGCCGCATTTTTTACTCTTTTGACATCTTCGTCTGAGACAACCTGATCAGCCCTGGAAACCGCTATCGTGCCGGTTGAATCGGTAGAGCGGAGGTGACTCCCGTTTAGAGTAATAAAAACTTCATCAAATTTTTGACCCGCCGCCTTTTGGGTTCTCATTAAAACCTTAGAAACAATATCAGAAACCTTATCAGAATCAACCACCACCCCTCTCCGAACACCAAAGGAACTTTTTGAAACCTTGCTTATCACCTCCAACTTGGAACCTTCGGGAGAAAGGTATGCGGCCAAAGATTGAATCTTTGACGTCCCTATATCCAAACTTACCAATAAATTATTCCTGGGCATGTTTTTTTGTTTTTAAACATGAACCGCGCGCGGTTCATGATTGATTATAATATCTTTCCTTTTTTTTCATCTCTTCCGCTTCCTCACCCCTTTTATGATTGTACCCCAAAAGATGCAAAAGGCCATGGATGAAAGTTATCCTCAAGTCATTTTCAAAATCATCACCTCTTCGTTTTACAACCTCCGGGCAGATAAAGATTTGCCCCAATTCTTTTTTTGGGCCCGGAAAAGCGTTTTCCCGGAAGGGAAAGGATAAAACATCCGTTGCTTTTTCTTCCTTTCTCCAAATCTTGTTTATCCCCCGCATCTTATCTTTTTTTAAAAAAGCAACTGAAACCTCCGCCTCTTTGACACCTTCTTCTTTCAATATCTTCTCGGTTAACTCCCTTAGATCTTTTTCATCTATTTTGAAATCTGTCAGGTTTAAAAACTCCATCATGAAGAAAGAAGATCTTTTACCACCTCACTCACTACGGCCCCCTCCGTTTTTCCTCTCATCTCGGACATCAGCTTATTCATCACCCGGCCCATATCTTTAATACCTTCCGCTTCTTCTTCCTTTATCACCTCCCGGGCTCTTTCTTCCACCTCCCCCTTTGTTAGTTGCTGAGGAAGATATTCTTCCAAAATCTCTATTTCTTTTTCTTCTTTTTGAACCAGGTCGCTTCTATCCCCCTTCTTAAAGCCTTCTATCGCTTCTTTTCTCTTTTTAATTTCGGACAAGACCAACTGAGCAACTTCTTCTTCTTTTAGAGCGCTTTTTTTCTCCGGATCGGATTTTCCCTCTTTGACCAAGCGGTATCTTTTTTTCTTTCTTTTGTCCCGGATAACACTTACAAGAAGCCTCAAAACACTGAGCTTCCTTTTTTCTCCCTTCCTCAAGGCCTCCTTCATGTCCTTTTTGATTTTTTCTTCAAGCATTTTATAATCTTTTGCCCAGTTTTTTCATCCTCTCTCTTTCTTTTTTAATACGCAGCCCCCTTAAGGCTTTTTTCTTCTTCTTGCTTTCACTTAAAGGTCTTTCGTAAAACTGCGTTTCTTTTATTCTTCGATAAATACCGGTCCTTCTCATAATTCTTGAAAACCGGCGCACCACGCTGCGCGAGGATTCGTTTTCTTTTCTTTCTACTCTTAAACTCATATTTTTACAATATTTTTTTAATTTCTTTTACAACTTTATCCAATTTGACCTTTTCTTGCTTCCCTTCCTTCCTATCTCTTATTATAATCTCTTCTTCCGCCAGCTCCATTTTGCCCAGAATGAGGGTGTAACGCGCCCCCAACTCTTCCGCCCGACTCAACTGGCTGCTCAAGGCATCGCGGGAAAAGTCTTCATAAACCAAGACCCCCTTGCTCCGCAGCTCTTCAAACAAAGACAGGGCTCTTCTTTTAGCGGTAATGCCCACTTGGGCTAAAAATACTTGCGGTTTTTCGTATTCGTAGGGTTTTATCTTTCTTTTTTTCATAAGATCGGCTATTCTTTCCAAACCCATCGCCCCTCCACAGGCGGGGACCTTGCTTGATCCGAATTTTTTAAGAAGCTGATCGTAGCGCCCTCCTCCCACCAGGGCGGTGGATTTGTCTTCTTTTGAAGTTATCTCAAAAACTGTCCGGGTGTAGTAGTCAAGCCCCCTCACCAAAAAAGGGTCAAGTTCGTAGGGAACCTCCAGTTCATCCAAAAATTCAAGCACCTCCCTAAAGTGCACCCGGCACTTTTTCCAGAGAGAATCCAAAACTTGCGGGGCCTCCCTGGCTATATCCTGACACTTTTTCTTCTTACAATCCAGAATGCGCATCACGTTTTTATCCAGCCGGCGCTTGCAGTCTTTGCATAAGTCTTTTTTTCTTTCCTCGAAAAATTCCTTCAAGTCCTCGCTGTATCTTTCCCGGCAGCGATTGCACCCAATAGAGTTAACGTAAATTTTAAGATCACCGAAACCAAGCTCCTTCAATAAGTTGTAAAAAAAGTAAATGACAAAGGGATCAACCACGGAATTTTTTCTTCCCAAAACCTCCACTCCGAACTGCCTGAACTCTCTCCATCTTCCCGCCTGGGGTCTTTCGTGTCTGAAAAACCGCCCCAAGTACCAAAGCTTAACCGGTTTAGTCCAGCTCTTCATTCCGTTTTCAATGTAAGCGCGGGCGATACCGGCCGTACCTTCCGGCCTCAAGGCAAGAGTTGTTTTCCCCTCCTTTAAGGTATACATCTCTTTTTCCACCACATCTGTTCCTTCCCCGACCCCTTCGGTAAAAAGACCCTTCTCTTCAAAAGAAGGGATTCTTATCTCCTGGAACCCGTAAGCTTCAGCCATTTCCCTGCAAACCTTTTCTATTTTCAAAAAAAAGTCAAGCCGCTCGCCAAAAAGATCATACGTTCCTCTCGGCCTTTGATATTTTTTATTCTTAGACATTTTCCTTAATGTTAACAGGATAAAAAAGAAAGCTGACCTCCTCCAAGCCATATACGGGAGGTTTGAACTTTTGCATATCGTACAAGGGGAGCACCCTGAAAAAGGCTCTTCCTATAATCCTCTCTTCAGAAAGAGGCCCCCAGCTTCTGGAATCAGACGAAAAAGAACGATTATCTCCCAATAGAAAATATTCGTCCTCGCTTAATTTGACATCTACTTTTCCGGTAGTTAAAGAGTCTTGAGGAAGGTAAAAAGACTCATCCAAAACATATTCCCCGTCCTCTTTAAAAACGTGAACCCCCTGGTCTTTGATCACCACTCTTTCTCCCGGCAGACCCACAATCCTTTTTATATACCTCGTTTGAGACTGCGTGGGGGCATGAAAAACAACGACCTCCCCCCGGACGGGAGAACGAAACCTGTAGGTAATCTCGTCAACGATAAGATAGTCTCCGTCTTCAAAGTTGGGATTCATGGAGCCGCCGTTGACAACAAAAGGCTGGAATAAAAAATAGCGGATAGGCAAAACGATGGCCAATGCCAAAACGGCCATCTTTATCACCTCCCAAAAAAATTTTAACGTTTCATCCATATTTAGGTTATTATAATAAAAATTGGGGAAATTGCAAAAGCGGGAAAAAAAATAATTTATGTTATTATAACAAATATGATTCTTTTTGTTGGGCTCGGCAATCCGGGGAAAAAATATGAAAACACCCCCCACAACATCGGTTTCCAAATGATCGATTCTTTAGCAGGTGAAAAAAAATGGAAGAAGGATAAAAAATGCCGATGTCTTAAAAAAAAGGTGGAAATTGCAGGAAAAATAGTGGAAACAGCCAAGCCCCTCACCTTTATGAACTCCTCGGGAGAAAGCGTAGCCTGCTTGAAAAAGAAACTTGGTTTGAAAACGCAGCGGATTGTCGTTATACACGACGACGCCGATTTAAAGCTGGGGAGGGTGAAGATAACGGTGGGAGCAGGAGCAGGCGGCCACAAGGGAGTAAAATCGATAATAAAGGAAGTGGGGTCAAAAGATTTTACCAGAATAAGAATTGGGGTTAAACCCCGGGAAGGATTAAAAGTTCCCTTGGAAAAGTTTGTTCTTCAAAGTTTTTCTCCGAGTGAAAAAAGAAAAGTTAAAGAAACAAAAAAGGCTTTCAAAGATATCGTAAACACCTTAATTTGTGAAGGAGTGGAAAAAACAATGAGTAAATTCAACAAAAAAAGGGAGTGACACTTGCTTTTGGCCTGAGAAAAAGCCAAAGGAACTGACGAGCAAAAGCTGCCGCCCCTTAATTTAAAAGAAACGAATCAAGGAGGAAAATCCGTTTCTCAACTTTTTCTCAGACCAGAAAGAAATGTCCCACCCATCTTTTTTTGTCCTACCCTTTTCTTAACTTGAATATAGGACAGCAAACCTTTATTGTCAATAACAAAAAGAGGGTTAGCTTCCTCTTTTAAAAAGGAGGAAGAATCGTTGTGAAAACAAAAACAGTAAAAAACTTTGAAAAAACAACTTGCAAAATAAGTATGTCTGACGTTTTAAAGATTATTAAAAATAAGAAATTGCCCGGACTTTAAACATGAAACTTGTAATCGTAGAGAGCCCAACTAAAACAAAAACCCTAGGTAAGTACTTGGGTGAAAAATTCGAGGTGGCCGCTACCCTGGGACATATCAGAGATTTACCCAAGAAAAGTTTCGGGGTTGATTTAAAAAGTTTCGAACCGGAGTACGAAACAATAAAAGGGAAAAAGAAAGTAATCAAAAAGTTAAAAAAGTTAGAAAAAAAAGCGGACGAGGTAATTCTAGCTACAGACCTCGACCGTGAAGGAGAGGCAATCGCCTGGCACACTAAAGAGGTTCTTGGAGCAAGCGACTATCAAAGAATCGTCTTCCATGAGATCACAAAACAAGCTATTAAAAAAGCCCTTCAAAGCCCGAGAGAAATAGATGAAAACTTAATCAACGCCCAGCAGGCAAGAAGAATCCTGGACCGGATCGTGGGATACAAACTCTCCCCCCTTCTTTGGAAAAAGGTAGCCAAAGGTCTTTCGGCCGGAAGAGTTCAGTCTGTCGCTCTCCGGCTCATAACGGAAAGAGAAAGGGAGATTGAAAAATTCACTCCCCGGGATTACTGGAGCGTCCACGCCTTCTTCAAACACGACCCCGACTTCAACGCCAAACTGACAAAAATCAAAAAGGAGCGTCTTAAAAAATTCAGCATTGAATCCCCCGAAGAAGCAAAAAAAATTGTTCAAAGCCTCAAAAACGAAGAGTTTGTCGTTGATAAAATAACAAAAAAGAAAAAGAAGCGATCCCCTTTCGCCCCTTTCATAACCAGCACCCTGCAGCAGGAAGGATGGTACAAGTTCAGTTTTTCCTCCAAGCAGACAATCTACCTCGCTCAGCAGCTTTACGAAAAAGGTCTCATCACCTACCACCGTACAGACTCTCTTCATCTTTCTAAGGAAGCAACAGACAAAGCGGAGAAAATTATCTTGAAAGAATTCGGAGAAAAGTACTGGCCCGGAAAGAAAAGAAGTTTTAAGACAAAGTCCACCTCCGCTCAAGAGGCTCATGAAGCCATCCGCCCGGCCCACCCCGAGAAGAAACCCGGTGACATCAACTTAAAAGGAGGGGAGGCAAAACTATACCGGCTCATCTGGCAGAGATTTATAGCCTCCCAGATGAGCCCGGCCGTTTTCAATCAGGCAAGAGTTGGAATAAAAGCGGGGGAAGGAACCTTCAGAGCAACCGGTCAAACCCTTCTTTTTGATGGGTTTTTAAAGGTATACCCCGTCCGCTTCAAAGAAAACTTACTGCCGACGCTTTCAAAAGGAGAGAAGTTAAACCTTGAGAAACTGAAAAGCAAAAAACATTCGACCCGCCCCCCTGCAAGGTGGAGCGAAGCAACCTTAATTAAGGAAATGAAAAAACTGGAAATAGGGAGACCTTCAACCTACGCCCCCATTATCTCCGTCATCCAGGAAAGAAATTATGTCGGCCTGAATCAAAAAAAGAGGTTTTACCCCACGGATCTGGGAAAAACCGTCAACGATCTTTTGGTTGAACATTTTCCCAAAATCGTAAACGTAGAATTCACCGCCCGTATGGAAAAAAATCTGGACCAGGTAGCGGAAGGAAAAAAAGAATGGAAAGAGGTATTGCGAGAATTTTGGAAACCCTTCAAGGAAAATCTCGATAAAAAATATGAGGAAATAGAAAAAAAGGTGGAAAAAACGGACAAAGAATGCCCCGAATGCGGCGCCCCTCTTGTTTTAAGAATGAGCAAGTATGGAAAATTCTACGGGTGCAGTAAATTTCCAGAGTGCAAATACACCAAGCCGATCCTGAAAAAAGTCGGTGTCAGCTGCCCTCAGTGTGAAAAAGGAGAAATAATAGAAAAAAGAACCAGAAAAGGAAAAATATTTTACGGATGCAGCCGATGGCCCAAGTGTGACTTCGCTCTTTGGGAAAAACCCACCGGAGAAGAATGCCCCGAATGCGGATCCTTACTGACTATTAGCAAAAGGGGGAAAGTAAAATGCTCCAACAAAGAATGTGAGTGGCAAGAATAAAAAATTAAAATTTCCGGGAGGTTTCCTCTGGGGAGCAGCGACCTCCGCCTACCAGGTGGAAGGAGGAATCACCAAAAACGACTGGGCTGAAACCTTTCCGGCAAACAAAGCTGCTGGGCACTACCAACTTTTTGAAAAGGACTTCGACCTGGCTTTAAAACTCAACCACAATGCCCATCGTTTGTCTTTAGAGTGGTCAAGAATCGAACCGGAGCCGAATCACTTCAACCAAAAAGAGATAGACCATTATCGAGAAGTTTTAACCGCTCTAAAAGAAAGAGGGATGAAAACCTTTCTCACGCTTTTCCACTTCACCAGTCCTTCGTGGATGAGTTGGGCTGATTCTAAATCCCCCTTTTATTTCTCCCGATTTACAAAACTAGCCTTGAAAGAATACCGGGATCTGGTCGATTTTTGGATAACAATAAACGAACCCGTGATTTACGCGCCTCTTTCCTACCTTACCGGAAAATGGCCCCCGCAAAAGAAAAACCCCTTTTTGTTTTTAAAAGTTTTAAAAAACATGATAAGGGCCCACAAAAAAGCTTACAAAGTTCTGCATCAAAAACAAGAAAAAGTGGGAATAGCTAAAAACAACGCCTGGTTCAACCCGGAAGGGTGTCCGCTGCTTAAGGCATTATTTATACCTGCCGGTTGGTTTAACAACCACTTTTTTCTTGAGAGAATAAAAGATCAGCTCGATTTCATCGGCCTCAATTATTACTTCGCTAAAGGCGGGAAGAAAAAAAACAAGCTGGTTTCCGATATAGGCTGGAAGATAGATCCCGAGGGGCTGTATCACGTCTTGTGCGAACTCAAAAGATACAACTTGCCCATATACATCACCGAAAACGGGTTGGCCGACGAGAAAGACGAACTGCGGGAAGATTTCATCAAAAGACATCTTTACTGGGCCCACAAAGCGATGGAGGAAGGAGTTGATTTGAAAGGTTATCTCCATTGGTCTCTTTTGGACAACTTTGAGTGGGCGGAGGGTTTTTCACCCCGCTTCGGACTCATCAAAGTTGATTATGAAACCTTGGAGAGAGAAATAAGAAGCTCCGCTCGAAGTTATGCTGATATTGCTAAAACAAATACTTTAAAAATATGTGGATAGCTGCTACAATTTTTTCCTACCTTCTTTTCGCCTTAGGATCGTTGATTGACCGCTTTATTCTGACAAAGAAAAAGCTCAAGTCTTCAACTTACGCCTTTTTTGTCGGTCTTTTAGGCTTAATATTTGCAGCCGCCCTTCCCTTGCTTTGGAAATTTGTCCCGCCCCGGCCCCAGCCGCAAACGGTTCTTTTGGCCCTTACAGCTGGCTTTGTTTGGATCACAGCTGTTTTCTTGGCCTACAAAGCTATTAAAAAAAGCGAGGTTTCAAGGGCCTCCCCCACCATCGGCGCTTTTTTACCCATTCTTTCTTTACTTTTCTCTTTTCTTTTTTACTCTCAAAAACCCGTCTTGGCGCTTCCTCATTTTGGAGCTTTTTTTCTTTTGACAAGCGGGGGAGTGATTATCTCCCTAGAAAAGAAAAAGGAAGGAATAAAGATGGAAAATTTGAAAAGAGGAGGACTGGCGGCTTTAGCTTTTGCTCTCGGGTTTCTTCTTATGAAAAAAACTTACCTGAAGGCCGGTTTTCTTTGGGGTTTTGTGCTTATGAGGGCGGGAGGAGTGCTGGCTTCACTCTTATTCTTAACCTTTAAAGAAACACGAGGACAGATTTTAAATAAGAAAAAGAAAAAGAGAAAAACTTCTTTTTTTGTCATAGGAGGACAGATAATTACGGGAGTTGCTTTTTTGCTTCAAAACTACGCTGTTTTTGAGGCTCACTTCAGCCAAGTTCCGGTAATAAACGCTTTGGAAGGCGTACGTTACGCGTTTTTGTTTCTTTTCGTTTTTCTCTTAGAAAAAACCAAGCCAGACATATTGAAAGAGGATATGGAAGGCGCAGCCATAATTCAAAAATCCATCGGGATTCTCCTAATTTGGGGAGGATTAATCTTACTCACCCTTTAAACATGAAAAAATTTTTAATAATCCCCGGAGTAGTTTTTCTTCTCCTTTTTAGTTTCTTCTTTGTGGGGAAAGCACCACAAAAAGAAGTAAAATGGGGAGTTAACTATTCTTCCAAACACGCCCGTCAGTTGGGACTGGATCACCGAGAAACTTACCTCGCTATTTTAAATGACTTAAAACCGGAAAGGATAAAGATGGCGACTCATTGGGACGAATTGGAGCCCGAAGAAAACGAATTTCATTTTACCGAGTTGGATTGGATGATAAAAAAAGCGAAAGAAGAAAACACAAAAATACTTTTAGTGGTAGGGATGAAAACCCCCCGCTGGCCCGAGTGCCACGTTCCCCTGTGGGCTCAAGGCCTTTCAACTGAAAAAAGGGAAGAAAAAGTCAGACGCCTAATAAAAAAAGTAGTTTCCAGATACAGCGAGGAGGAAGCTATCTGGGCCTTTCAAATTGAAAACGAACCTTTTCTTAACTTCGGAATCTGCCCGCAAAGAGGAAAAGATTTTCTCAAAAAAGAAGTAGCTTTGGCCCGGTCCTTAACCGATAAGACAATTGTTGTTTCAGACAGCGGAGAATGGTCTTTCTGGACCAGAGCAGCTAAAGCGGGAGACATAGTGGCTACCACTATTTACCGGCGGGTTTGGTTTGATAAAACAGAAAGGTATGCTACTTATCCCTTACCCCCTGTTTTTTACTGGCGAAAATCTCTCATTGTCCGCACTTTATTCAATAAAGAAGTTTTCTGCGGAGAACTGCAGGCAGAGCCTTGGGGTCCAGTTCTTTTGTATGATCTTCCAAGAAGCGAGCAGCAAAAAACCATGAATCTTGAACTTTTCGAAAATGTTTTAAATTACGCCCGAAAAACAGGCCTGAAAGAACACTACTTGTGGGGAACAGAATGGTGGTACTGGCTTAAAATTAAAGAAAACGACCCCTCTTTCTGGAACAAGGTTCAAGTTTTGCTTGAAAATTCAAGAGAGGTGGAATAAAATAAGGAAAGGGAGCCGCGGTGGCGGAACTGGCAGACGCGATGGATTCAAAATCCATTGGAGGCAACTCCATGAGGGTTCGATTCCCTCCCGCGGCACCCATAATTAAATAAGAAAATCTATGCCTATCAAAAAAGAACCAATTGACCTCTCTCAACCTGAAGAAGCAGGAAGCGAAAAGGAAGAAAAAAATGAACTTTCTTTCTCCCGATCTCTAGAAGACTCAAAGGTCGTAAAATACATTATTCAAAATACCGGAAAAACTATCGATACCCCTAAAAAAGCTCTTTTTGTAGTAGTAGGGGTAAGTTTTTTACTGATCGGTCTTTCACTTTTCTTTGTTATCGCTCGACCTGCATTAACAACTCTTGGGGAAAATAACGATTCTTCTCGTCCGGGAATAAAACTTGAATATGGAAGATAAAAAGCAAAAAGGATTCACTTTGGTAGAACTCTTACTGGTCACAGCTTTGATTAGCCTTTTTGGAAGCACCATCATGATCACTTTTCAAACCATTAAAAGGCGGGCAGAAGCACAAAGGGCTCAACTTCAAATGCGTCAACTTGTTTACAAAATAGAAATAGAAAGATTAGACGAAGATGAAGTTTTAAAAGAAATAACCGGCAGCGACTGTTCCCAGTGCCCTTGTGAAGTGGAAATTGATTTAAGAGATCCAAGCTCAACATGTCGAAGCTCAATGCAAAACGCTCTTAGTGCAATAAAGGCTAGAATGATAGAAGATCCATGGGGAAATTTTACTTACTTCATTGAAGAGGGAGAGCTGGTAGAAGGAGATGACGACTGCACCAAAGACGTAATAAGGTCGGCTGGCCCGGATAGAGAACTTAAAACGTCAGATGACTTTTACATGGAAGTTCCTCTTTTCTCCAATCAATGCACCGACTGAAAGGTCACAAGATTTGAGATTATGGCCGCAATTGCTCCAACAAACCAACCGGCCAAGACATCTAAAGGCCAGTGGACCCCAACCCCGACTCTTCCTAAAGATATTAAAACGCTTCCCAAAACAAAGGGAAGCGCTTTTTTACCCAAAGAAAGAAGAAGAACAAAAGCAAGGGAAGAGTAAAAAGAAGCATGCCCGGAGGGAAAACCAAAACTTCTAAAAAGGGGGATAAACTTTACTCCCTCTCCGGTAATAAAAGGTCTTGGTCTTTTAATAAGAAAGCGGAAAAGAGGTACTAAAATACCACGGGAAAGGCCTCCCGCGAAAAAAAGATTAAAAGCCAATTTGTTTTTTATCTTTTTTTCTGAGAAAACGATAAAAAACACTCCTGCTAGAAAAAATATCTCCAAATAGCGGGCGCAAAAAATAAAAAACTTGCGCCAAAATAAACTTTTTCGCGCCAACCCGTTCACCTTGTCAAATAAAAATTTATCAGCTGCGTAAATCGTTTTTAAAAACTTCATAACCTGATCCTTTTCTAATTATCTTGAAAGGACGACGAGTAAGATCCACCACCGTAGAGGCTTCTTTTCTCACCAACTTCCCTGCGTCCATAATGATATCGGGTGAAAAATCTCCGTCTTTGAAAATTTCTTGGGCTGACTTAAAACTTCTAGCCGCCCCTTCACCACTAACATTGGCTGAAGTTTGCGCCAAGGGAACGTCTGTTTCTTTAAAAATTTCCCGAAACAATCCGTGTTCCGGAATTCTGATTCCTATCGTTTTTTTAGTGCCCACTCCCTCGGGAAAATCAACTTTCTTTTTTAAAACAAAGGTGAACTCCCCCGGCCAATATTTCTTTAAAATATCCTCCCTGCCTTCCGTCTTGGCAATTTTCCCAGCCGCTGCCACGCTGCCCACGAAAACACCGATGGGTTTTCTTTTTGATCTTTTTTTTATTCTAAAGATTTTATCCACCGCTTTTTCACTCAAGGCGTTGGCAAAAAGGCCGTAGACGGTGTCGGTGGGTAAAACCACCACCCCTTCCGAGTTTAAAACTTCAAGACACCTTTTTATCTCACCTCTTTCAATTTTTCTCATAACTTTCCAAAGCAATCCTTAGCGCTCCCTTAACCACTTCTTCCTTGGGTTCTAAAAACTCAACCCGACTTACATTCTTTTCAATCATTTCTTTCGTTTTTTGCAAAACAATACGTGACTTAAACATCCCTCCGACCAAAACCAGAGGAAATTTCTCCTCTTCGAAGTTTAATTCTCGAATAACAGTTAAGGCAGAAAGGGCCAGCTCTTCTCCGGCCCTTTGAAGAATAAACACGGCGGTTTCATCTCCCCGGGAAGCCGCCTCATCACAAAAAACGGAAAAACGAGGCACGAATAAAGTAGGAGGGGAGTTGTAAATCTCATCTAAAAGAATCTTTCTGCTTTTTACGCCAATCTCATCAAAGGCGACCTCCGTGATCTTTGTGTCTTTTCCCCGGCCGTCAATATCTTTAAAGATCGCCTCCAAAGCAAGCCTCCCCACCCAGTAAGCTGATCCTTCATCCGCTAAATATCCCCAGCCGTTTACTTTCACCTCTTTTTCCCCCCTCCAGCCTCTGGCCACCGCTCCCGTACCCGCAATCAAAACTACTCCTTCTTTAGAGTTTGTTCCCGCTCTAAAAGCCACCAGTTGGTCGCTTATTACCCTGGTTCTGTTCAAGAGAAATTCACTCAGCCCGTTTTCTCGTAAGAAATGTAGCACCTCTTTTTTTAAATCGGGCTGTTCGGAAACGGCCGCCAACCCGATTATTATCTTCCCCACATTTTTTTCTTCCGGCATTATTTTGGAAACAGCCTCATAAATGTTTCGGGAAGCTTCACGTGATCCTAAGTTACGAGGAGAAGAAGGCCCCGCCTCAGCTTCTTTTATCGCCTTGCCGTTCAAATCAGCTAAAACCGCGCGGGTTCTCGTTCCTCCTCCGTCAACCCCGATTACAAATTCTTTTTTCATGGTTTAAATACATTAAAAGTTACATCTCCTTCTTCATTGGCATATTTTTTCGTAAGTTTTTTTGCTTTTTTCAAAGCCTCCTTCTTTATCTTGTTATTGTAAGACCTGATTAGGGTAGTGGGGCCGGGGGTATCTTCAAGTTCTACAAGCAAATCTTTCTCCCTGGCCAATTTTTTTATCTCAAGATTTTCCTCGTGATCTCTTCCCACGATTATCTTAACATCTCCGCACCAAAAATGCCTACCTAGTTTTAAAAGCAAAACATCACTTTCTTCAGGCTCTGATTTATTCATCAAGTTCTTAAAACGCTGAGCAAATTCTTTCTCGCACAAAATACAACCGCCTGCAGGATGAGGATATTCTTTGATCCCCCACCGCTTAGCCAATTCAATTTGTTTTTTTCTACTTCTTCCCTTAATAGAAAAAAGTTCTTCCCTTTCAACCCATCCTTTTTTCTCCGGAACTGTAGTTTCAAGTTGAAGAGCGGAAAGAGGACGAAGTAAAAAACCGTTCAAGCTCGATTCTTTTTTAATAAGATCCATTGCTTTTTTGTTCTGACTCATCGGCCTTTCTCCCAAAACTTCGCCTGTGGCTACAAAGTCGAAACCTTCTTTGTCCATCATTTCTTTTGCTTTTTTAAGCATTAAAAGATGACAATCAATACAAGGATTAACCCCCGACCCTCTCCCAAAACGAGGGTTTTTTACAATTTCCAAATGTTCTTTTGAAATATCAACGACCTCTAAAAAAAAACCTAACCTCCGAGCGGAGTTTTTAGCTTCTTGGCTAGAGAAGAAATAGCTTGTAAAGGAAACCAAATGAACCTCCACCCCCTGCCTTTTTAAGATCTCAACCACTAGAATAGAGTCAAGACCCCCTGAAAAAAGCACCAGCGCTTTTTTTTTCTTTTTACTTTTCATTTTTTAATTATATCAAATTTATTCACTTCAAAGAAAAAAGCTCTCCCCGTGGGAGAGCTCGAATATAAGAAAAAAGAACAAAAAGTGCTAGTGCACCAGGGTGGAGATACGTGCTCCACGATCTTCTTCCAGCGTTATGCTTGTCCCCACCCCGATGCACTTTTATTATATTAAAACAAAATTGCCCTGTCAAGAGCGTAAACCTTTATTTAAAAACCTGACCATCCTCCACGTTGCGTGAAACTTTCACGTGGGGATAAACAACGACTTCTTTGCCGAGCAAAACCCCGGGCATCAAAGAAACGTTAACCCCTGTTTTAACACCCGACCCCAAAGCGCAGCCGAACTTCCTCCGCCGGGTATTTACCATTTTTCTTTTAACCTTGGCTTTTACTTCCTTGCCGTCAAAACGCAAGTTAGCCGTTATGGTGCCCGCCCCCAAAGAACACTCCCTTCCCAAAACGGAATCACCGACGTAGGAAAGATGAGAAACTCTACTTTTTTCTCCGAGAATCGAGTTTTTAATCTCAACCGAATGACCTATCTTGCATCCATCCCTTACAACACTTCCTTCCCTGAGATAAGCATTGGGGCCCACAACCACGTTTTTGCCTATAAAAACCGGTCCCTCAATGCGAGTACCGCTTTTAATGAAAGCCCCCTTTCGAATTACAACCGGACCTACAATGTCAACGCCCTTATCCACGCTTCCTTCAATAAAAGACTCCTGTTTTTGAAAAAGAAGAAAATTGTTAATTGTTAAAACGTGCCAGGGGTAAGAAAGCGGAAACCAATTTTTAGCTTTTTTAAAATACAACTTGTTTTTCCGTGCAAAATCTCTCACCAAATCCGTTATCTCATATTCCCCCCTTTTTGATTTTTCAAAACTCTGGCTCAAAACTTCCTTGGGAAGAAAATATGCTCCAACGTTTGCCAGCCCGGGAGAAACTCTATCCGGTTTTTCAATTAAATCTCTTACGGAATCACCCTCAACAAACACCGCTCCAAAAGAGGATATATCATCCACCTCCTTGGTCAAGATGGAGGGAAATTTATCCGCTACTCGCTTAAGATCCGACGCTCCGTAAAAGTCATCCCCGTTTACAACCAAAAATCTGTCTTCAAGAAGATTCTCGCACTGCCGAAGCGCATGAGCGGTGCCGAGACGCTTGTTTTGACTAACGTAATGAACCTTCATTTTTTCGTACTCTCCTCCGACTGTTTTTTTGATTTTTTCTTCTCCCTCTCCCACTACTAAAATGGTTTCCTCAACAAAAGAGGAAAGATTTTTCAATTTTCTCTCCAAGATAGTGGAGGAAAGAAGGGGTGCAAGAACCTTTGGTTTCCCCGCAGAAACGGGCCACATCCGGGTTCCATCCCCCGCCGCCAGAACAACCGCTTGTTTAATTTTTTTCATAATATGAAAACAAAGTTTTGGCTACTTTTTCACTGTCATGCTCGATAGGGCCCTCATCCTTAACCAAGTCAAACCCGGCGAACCTCCCGTTTTCCCTTTTCGGCTTTACTAAAGAAGAAAGCTCAGGATGATTTTTTTTATAGTCTTCAACTCTTTTTTTATCCGGAAAATTATTATTAAAAAGAGCACGATCAACTTTTCTGCCAATCCAATCTTCAACTTTAAAAACAAAATCTTCAACGGAAAAATTATCTGTTTCACCTTTTTTCGTCATTAGATTCACCAAATAAAAAACCTTCGCTTTTGTTTGTTGAAGAGCCTCGGAAATACCCTCGGGTAAAAGAACCTGGGCGATGGTGGAGTAAAGATCGCCCGGGCCGATTGTTACAATGTCCGCTTCTTTGATTTTTTCAAGCACCTTGTCGTAGGCTTTAGGCGAAGGGTCAAGAAAAACCCTTTCAATGCCAATCTTCGGGTTGTGTTTCGGACAATCTATATTCCCCTCTCCCTCCACAAGTCTTCCGTTTTCCAGACGAGCATAAAGATTGGACTTTTCCAGGGTTACCGGCAATACCTCATGCTCCACGTTTAAAAACTTTTTCAACTCGTCAATCGTTTTTTCATAATCATTAAGATTCAACTCCAAGGCGGTGATTAAAAGATTGGCAAAATTGTGTCCAGCCAGCTCCCCCATTTCAAATCTAAAATCAAAAAGCTCCTCCATAACGGGGGAGGTATTGGCTAAAGCAAGAAGAGCCCTGCGAAGATCTCCGGGGGCCCTTATTCCATAGTCTTTTCTCAACCTGCCGGAGGAACCGCCGGTGTCAAACATAGCACACACCGCCGTCACTTCGGCCGGTTTCTTTTTAACGCCTGAAAGAACCGCCTTCGGCATACCGTTTCCTCCTCCAAAACAGACTATTTTCGCAGGTTTCTTCATCGAGCAAGATTAAAAGCTTTTTCGTTAAGATCTTGATATTTTTCTGGAACGTTTTCTAAAACCGCTTTTAAAAGATGATCCGGTTTAAGAGGAATAATATCCTTAAAAGAAGCAAAAGCTAAAAGGTAAACACCGGCAACGATCTCGTTTCCCAACTCCTTTTTACATTTCGAAGAAGCAGGAATAATTTTCATCTCAACATCCAGTTTTTCAAACTCTTTTTCTATTTCCTTTTTATTTAAACCACCTTCAAAAGAAACCACCTTGTCATCGACCAAGACCTTTGTTTCGCTTCCGGTAAAAGAAAGAGTTCTCAACGCCTCGTTAAGCTCGAGAGACAAAATCAAATCCGCCTTACCGGCGCCAATCAAGGGAGAATGAACCTCCTTTCCCATCCGCACGTGAGCTTGAACGGTTCCTCCTTTTTGACTCAACCCGTGGAGTTCGGAAGTTCTAACCATCAACCCTTGTTTTAAAGCCCCGTCGGCAAGAATACGCAAAAGAGTAATCACCCCCTGTCCCCCCACTCCGGATAAAATAATGTTAAAGTTTTTATTCATAATTAGTTTTTTCTTCTAATGAAAAGACAAGGACTGCGGGCTATTATCACTCCCGCCTCGTCCTTTTTCAAAAACTCTTTGATGGTTGACTTTAAAGAATCAACTTCTTTTACAGGATCCAAAACAGCCAAGTTTTTTACTCCCAACCCTCTAACAACCTGCTCAATCTTCATTTTTTCACCAGGGTTGGGCTGCTGTCCGGTCATAGCGGTTGTTCTGTTGTCCATAATAATAATCAAAGGATCGGACTCATTAAAAACCACATTGGCTAAACTTGTCATTCCGGAATGAAAAAACGTTGAATCTCCTATAAAAGCAACCACCTTTTGATCGGGCGAAGCCTTTTTAATGCCGTGCGCTATCCCAACTCCCGACCCCATGCAGGAAAGATAATCCTGCAGGCCAAGTTGAGGAATCCCGGCCAGCATATAACAACCTATATCCCCTCCAAAAACAACGTTTTCGCCTTCGGTAGCTTTTTTCACCGCTCCGAAAGTTGTCCAATAAGGACATCCCGGACAAGGCCGGGGGCTTCTTGTGGAAACTTCAGACAAAGAAACTTGATTCTTTTTCATTTTCTTACCCGTAAAACTAACAAAGGCTTTTAAAACCAAGTCAGGAGTCAGTTCTCCAGTTTGGGGAATTAAATCTTTCCCCCTCACCAAAAGATTACAGTTTACTTCTTTCGCCAGCCGCTTAACGTCTTTTTCAAGGATGCCTTCAAGTTCTTCCACAACAAGAACTTTCTCTTTTCCTTTTAAAAACTTTTTTATTCTCTCCTCTTGAAGGGGAAAGAATAAATTATTTTTAAAAACAGGCAAAGAAACATCTAAGTCCCGCATCGCTTCCAAGGCGTAAAGGTGAGAAACTCCAGAAGTTAGAACCCCCCATTTTTTTCTTTTGCCGGGAAAAACATTATCTGTTTCAACGAACTTTCTTATTTTTTCTTCTTTAGCCAAAAGTTCTTTTTTCATCTCAAGAACTCGCGGCGGCATAGTAATGAACCTTTCGGGGTTTTTATGAAACTTTCCTTTGGGTTTTCCTTTGTCGGGAAGCCCCCTCAACTTTACGGGTGCTCTTTGGTGGGAAACTCTGGTTGTCAGCCTCACCACCACCGGAAGATTGAACTTTTCCGAGATACGAAAAGCAAGCTTAGTAAATTCCTTAGCCTCCTCGGGAGTAGCCGGCTCCAAAGTCGGAACATGAGCTAAACGATCCATAAAACGAGTGTTCTGTTCCGACTGAGCAGAACTATGACATGAAGGATCGTCTGAAACGGCCACAACGGTCGGCCCCACCGACCCGGTATAAAGAAAGGGGAGTAGAGCTTCCTGAGCCACGTTTTGGCCGAAATGCTTCATAGCCACCAATGTTTTAAGCCCTGAAAAGCTGGCCCCTACCCCTGCTTCCATAGCCGCTTTTTCATTGGTTGAGTATTCAAAATAAAAGGTTTTTTTCACCTTTTGGTCCGATTTTTTAATCAGATAAAAACTATTTCCGATTTCAGAGGCAGGGGTGCCTGGATAAGTCGAAACAAAATCAACCCCCGACTCCAAAGCGCCTCTTGTCACCGCTTCGTTTCCTAAAAGAACCGCCTTCCCTTTTTCTTTTAAAATGTTTTTCATATTGGTATTATAACATAAACTTTTATTCCACCGTGACCGACTTGGCCAAGTTCCGGGGCTTGTCTACGTTGAAGCCTTTAGCAACTCCGGCGTAGTAAGCAAAAAGCTGGAGAGGCACAACGTTTAAAAGAGGAGAAAGAACTTCCAGAGTAGGAGGAGCAAACAAAACGTCATCAGCTATTTTCTTAATTTTTTCATCTCCTTCCGTCGCCAGGGCTAAAACCCTGCCCCCCCTCGCCTTAATCTCTTCGATGTTGGAAATGGTTTTTCCGTAAACACTGTCTTTGGGACAGAGAGCGAAAGTGGGAAAATCTTCATCAATCAACGCTATAGGGCCGTGCTTCATTTCCGCAGCCTCATAGCCTTCGGCGTGAATATAGGAAACTTCTTTTAACTTCAAGGCTCCCTCCAAAGCAGCCGGGTAGCTGTATTTTCTTCCTATGTAATAGAAGTTGTCATACTTCGCATACCGCTCGGCCAACTTTTTTATACCCTCTCTTTTCTCTAAAATGAGCTCTATCTTTTTGGGAACTCTTTCCAGTTCTTCAGCAATCATTTTTGCTCTCTTTCTGCTCAAACCTCTTTTACGCCCCCAAAAAAGAGAGTAAAGGGTAAGAGCCGCCAATTGGCAAATAAAGGCCTTGGTGGAGGCAACGCTGATCTCAGGACCGGCGTGAAGATAGGTTCCGGCTTGCGTCTTTCGAGCAATGGAAGAACCGACAACATTAACGATACCCATTGTTAACAAACCGGCTTCTTCAGCCTTGCTAAGTGCAGCCAGTGTGTCAGCTGTTTCTCCCGACTGAGAAACAGCCATGAAAACGGTGCCTTTTTCCAAGGGCCTTTTTCTGTATCTAAACTCGGGGGCATAAGCTGCCTCCGTCGGTATCCCTCCCACCTCTTCTAAAATATACTTTCCAGCTAAAGAAGCAAAATATGAGGTGCCGCAGGCTGAAAGGATGAGACGATTTGCCGCCTCAAGTTCTTTTTCCACCTCTTCCGCACCACCCAGTCTCACCTCTCCCTTATTAGAAACCACCCTTCCCCGCAAAGTATTTTGAAGAGCTTTAGGTTCTTCAAAAATCTCCTTCAGCATAAAATGGGGGAAGCCTGATTTTTGAGCATCCTCGATCTCCCACTCTATCTCCTTTATTAATTTTTTTCTTTCATTTAAATTAAGGTCCGTAATCACCGCGTCGCCAGAGGTTAAAATAGCCATCTCCCCGTCTTTTAAATAAATAACTCTTTTTGTTTTTGGAATAATGGCCGAGGCGTCGGAGGCGACCAAGTTTTCCCCCTCCCCCAACCCGACAAGAACAGGGGAGGAGTTACGAGCGGCCACTATTTTACCGGGATCACCAGCGGAAAGAACAGCAAGCCCATAAGTTCCCTCAACTAATTTAAGAGCTCTTTTCAAAGCTTCCTCCAAGTTTCCTTCGAAGAACTTCTCAACTAAATGAGCCAATACTTCGGTGTCGGTCTCAGAGGTAAATTCGTGCCCCTCTTTTTCAAGACGACTTTTTAAAACTTTGTAGTTTTCAATAATTCCGTTGTGAACCAGAAATATATTCTTCGAACAACCAAAATGAGGGTGAGCATTTTCTTCCGTCACCCCGCCGTGGGTCGCCCATCGGGTGTGAAAGATAGCGGGAGAACCACGAAAAGAGTTTTTTTTAAATTTCTTTTCCAAGTTAACAATCTTCCCGGTGGCTTTAAGCCACTCCATCTTTTCTTCTTTCTCATTCCAAGCAGCCATCCCGGCCGAATCATACCCCCTGTATTCCAAACGAGACAAAAGATCAAGCCCCGCCCGGGGATCTTTTTCCCTGCCGATGTAACCCACGATGCCGCACATATTCAGTCTGTTACAAAATTAATTAACTTATCAGGAACGTAAACTGTTTTTTTCACCTTTTTTCCCTTCAACCATTTTTTAACTCTTTTTTCTCTCAATGCTTTCTTCTCAGCATCTTCTTCGGAAAGACCCGCTTCAGCTTTCACCCTGCCCCGAACCTTGCCGTCTACTTGAATGATTAAAGTAGTTTCCTTTTTTTGCGCCATTTTTTCACTGTAAGAAGGCCAAGATGACTTATGTATACTTTCTTTTTTTCCAATTTCACTCCAAAATTCTTCCGCTAAGTGAGGGGCGAAGGGGGCAATAAGCTTCAACAAGTTTTTTAAATCTTTTAAAGAAAACTTTTCACCTTCCGCCTCGTTTAAAAACTCCATCATTTTAGCCACGGCGGTGTTAAACTTCATCTCCTCAATGTCTTCTCCCACATCTCTTATCAATCGGTGCAGTTTTCTCTTTAGATCTTTTTCGGTTTCTTCTTTTTTTTCCAGCTTTTCTTCTGCAAAAGAGTAAAGTCTGCTTAAAAAACGGAAAACGCCCCTGATTCCCGAGTCCTGCCAAGGGAAAGTACCGTCATAAGGACCAATAAAAGCCAGGTAAGTTCTTAAGGCGTCCGCTCCATATTTTTCTATTATCTCCCCCGGTAGAATATAATTTCCTTTTGACTTGGACATTTTACGGTGGTCTTCTCCGAGAATAAGACCCCTGTTTCTACGTCGAAGATAAGGTTCTTTACCCGGCACCTTGCCGATATCGTTTAAAAACTTATGCCAAAAGCGGGAATAAAGAAGGTGCAAGGTTGTATGTTCAGCTCCGCCGATATAAATATCGACCGGCATCCAGTGTTCCAACTTTTCTATGTCAGCCAAATCTTCATCGTTTCCCGGATCACAATATCTCAGGTAATACCAGGATGAGCCGGCCCAGTTGGGCATCGTGTCGGTTTCTCTTTCCGCCACCCCGCCGCAGTGAGGACATTTTGTCTCAACCCAGTCTTTCATTTCAGCCAGAGGAGATTCCCCCGTATCTGTCGGTTCGTAATTTTCAACCTCGGGAAGTTCTAAGGGAAGCTCTCTTTTTGATATTGGAAACCACCCGGCGAGATCCTCAGAAGGTGAAAAATTAGGTTCAAAATCACACACGTCCCAATAAGTTTTTCCCTCCTTGGCACACTTTTCACAATAAACCATGGGGATCGGCTCCCCCCAGTAATGCTGCCGGGAGAAAATCCAGTCTCGAAGATGATAATCCACCGCTTTTGAAGCCAACCCTCTTTCTTCTAAATCTTGAACTATTTTTTCTCCAGCATCTTTAGAGTTCATTCCGTTGTATCCTTCGGTATTAATAACCTTACCTTCTCCGCTAAAACACTTCTTCTCCGTTTCAGAATCATGTTTTATCACCTCCCTGATTTCTAAACCATGTTTTTTAGCAAAAGCAAAGTCACGCTCATCATGAGCAGGAACACCCATAAGAGCCCCGGTCCCGTAATCCATCATAACGTAGTCAGCTACAAAAACCGGAATTTCCTCTCCAGTTAAGGGGTTTCTTACAAACCCGCCGGTGGGAACTCCGGTCTTTTCCCTGTCTTGAGATTTTCTTTCCAAATCCATCTTGTTTTTGGCCTCTTCTACGTATTTTTCAACCCTTTTCTTATTTTCATCCGTCGTCAATTCAAAAACTTTCGGGTGCTCCGGAGCCAAAACAAAAAAGGTAGCTCCTCCCAAAGTATCAGGCCGGGTGGTAAAAACTGAGATCGCTCCTTCCTTGGAAGCCAAAGGAAAATCTATTTTAGCTCCCCTTGAACGACCGATCCAATTCCGCTGGGCCGACACAATAGATTCATCAAAATCAACCAAGTCAAGCTCGTCTATAAGGCGGTCGGCATAAGCAGTGATTTTTAAAAGCCACTGAGAAATCTTTCTCTGTTCAACTTCAGCCCCGCACCTTTCACAGGTTCCGTTTATCACTTCTTCGTTGGCCAAGCCTATCTTGCACGAAGGACACCAATTTATATCCATCTTCTCCTTGTAGGCTAACCCGTGTTTGAACATTTCCCGGAAAATCCACTGAGTCCATTTGTAATAACCCGGGTCGGTGGTGTTTATCTCTCTATCCCAGTTAAACCCCAGTCCCAAATTTTTCATTTGACGACGGAAGTTGTCGGTATTTTTCTTGGTCGCTTCTCTCGGATGAATCCCGGTTCTTATGGCAAAATTCTCCGTGGGAAGACCGAAAGCGTCCCATCCTATAGGAGAAAGAACGTTTTTTCCCTCCATCCTTTTCTTGCGGGCAAAAAAATCCAAAAGAACATAATTGAAGCAATGCCCAAGGTGAAGACCCGAGCCGGAAGGGTAGGGAAACTCAACCAAAGCGTAATACTTTTCTTTTTCCGACTGATCCTCAGCCTTAAAAAATCCTTTCTCATCCCAGTAGTTTTGCCACTTTTTTTCTATTTTTTTAGGATTGTAACTTGACATATCTTCTTATTACTACTTTATCCTAGGAAAAAGAGATTCTCCCCTCCGAGGTGAAACGGTCCAATCTTTTTTTTCTTCTTCTTTCACCCCAAGGCGGAAAAGAATCCTAGAAGAAGTTTGAGGCAGGAAGGGTTTCAAAAGAACCCCGATTTCCAAAAGAGAAGCCAGAAGGTTTTTTAAAACCTTTTTATCCCCTGTTTCCCACGGTTTCTTTTCATCGACGTATCTGTCACAAAAAGAAACCAAACCCCAAACGGCAGCCAAAGCCCGGTGAAAATGATAGTCCTTGACGCTTCGCCCGACCTCAAGGGAAACGCTTTGAAACTTTTTTTCAAAAACTTCATTCGGTTGAGCTTCAACTTTTCCTTCGAACTCTTTTTCAGCCAAGGTCAAAACTCTGCTTACCAAATTACCCAGTCCGTCCGCCAAATCCCCATTATATCTTTTTTCAAACTTTTCGTAAGTGAAATCACCGTCTTGAAAAGGGGATATCTCCCTCAAGAAAAAGTAACGGACCGCTTCGCTTCCGTATTGATGAATCAAGTCAATCGGATTAACGACGTTGCCGATTGTTTTCGACATCTTTTGTCCTTCAACCGTAACATAGTCATGAACAAAGATACGGCGGGGGAGAGGAACTCCGGCTGAAAGAAGAAAAGCGGGCCAATAAACAGCGTGAAACCGGAGAATGCCTTTTCCTATCACGTGGATATCTGCCGGCCAAAACTTGGAAAATAAATCATTCTCCCGCCCGTAACCGAGAGCAGTGATGTAGTTGGCCAAAGCGTCCATCCAGCAGTAGATTATCTGATCTTTGTCCTCGGGTACGGGAACTCCCCACCCTTTCATTCTTTCCGCTGGACGAGAGATGCTGAAATCTTCCAATCCGCTTTCGATAAAACTCAAGACTTCCTTTTTTCTTTTCTCGGGAACAATTTTCAAACCATCGTTTTCAATCAATCTTTTCAACTTGTCTTGATACTTGGAAAGACGGAAAAAGTAATTTTCCTCCGAAACTTTCTCCGGCTCTTTCAAATGCTCGGGACACTTACCGTCCACCAAATCCTTTTTGGTGACAAAAGCCTCACACCCGACGCAATAAAACCCGCTGTATTTCTTTTTGTATATATCTCCGTTTTCAAAACACTTTTCCCATAGCTTTTGAACCCCCGGCCAATGTTTTTTTCTATCGCTGGTTCTGATAAAATCATCAAAGCTGATATCTAAAAGATCAGCCATTTCTTTAAAGCTTTGCGCGTTTTCTTGAATAAATTCTTCTACAGGAACACCTCTTTTTTCAGCCGCTAGCACGTTTTTTTGGGCATTTTCGTCAGTCCCCCCCAAAAAGAAAACTTCCTCTCCGCTTAAACGGTGAAAGCGGGCTAAAACATCTGCTTCTATTTTTTCCAAGGCGTGGCCGATGTGGGGCTTGCCGTTTACATAGTCTATGGCGGTTGTAATGTAGTAATTCTTTTTCATATTTTAACTATTATGGTAAACTCCCCCTTTACATCATCATTTTTAATGTTTTCCATCACTTCGTCAAGCCTGCCCCTGTAAATTGTTTCGTATTTTTTCGTTAATTCCCGGCCCACCACTACTTCCTTTTCTCCCGCCGTTTCCTTTAATTCCTTAAGGGTTTTAATAATCCGGTATTTAGCTTCAAAAAAAACGACCGGATGGGTTGACTCCGCCACCTCTTTAAAAAAGCTCTTTCTTTTGTTCTTCTTGGGCGGATAACCTAAAAACAAAAACCGATCCATGAAAAACCCGCTCACCGAAGCAAGGGCCAGGATGGAAGAGGGACCGGGAACAGGAGATATCCTCGTTTCGGGTCTTTTTTCTAAAATGAATTGAATCAGCTTCCCCCCGGGATCGCTGACTCCCGGGGTGCCCGCATCAGAGACCAAAGCTAAGTTCTTCTCTTCTTCCAGCAAGCGAACGATTTTTTTCTTTTTTCCCAGCCGGCTGTGGAAGTGATAACTTTCCGTCGGTGTATCAATTTCGTAATAATTTAAAAGCTTTTTTGTCCGCCGCTGATCCTCGCATAAAACCAAATCAACTTCTTTTAAAACTTCCAGGGCTCTTTTTGTGATGTCTTTCAGGTTCCCAATTGGGGTGGCAACGACATAAAACATGTTAGGCTTCTTCAACTTCTATTCTTTCCGATTCCTGCTTTTTTGAAAAAGCTTTTATAAACTCAACGATGATCCCCACCAGAGGAACCATCAGAATGGATCCCAGCAGCCCGAAAAGCTTCCCCCCTGCAGCCAAACTAACCAAAACCAAAACAGGAGAAAGACCCACCAGCTTCTTGGTTAAAAGGGGCCCGATGATATTGTTTTCAATCTGCTGAAGGATGAAATAAACGGCGACCGCGAGAATGGCCCGGGGTAGAGAATCAAGAGAAACGATCATGAAAATGGCTATTGAAGAAACCGCCGGGCCGATCATAGGAATAAAATCCGCTATCCCGGCTAAGACCCCCAAAGAAAGAGGGTAATCTGTCCCGATGAGAAGAAAGGAGATATAAGATGTGACCCCGAGAAAGATGCAGCCGATTATAATCTTGAAAAACCAGAAGCCGACTCTTCTTTCCGCCCGGTCCCAAACTTTTTTCACCCACTCCCTTTTTCTTTGTGGAAAGGCAATAACTAAGGCATCTTCTATCTCTTTTCCTCCAAGGGAAATAAAAAGCGCAATAGAAAGAACAAACACCGTAGAAGCCAGCCCTCCGAAAAAAGAAAAGAAAACATTAAGAACATTTGACCTTAAAACAACGGCTAACTCTTCCAAGTAAGTGGTAAATGTTTCTATGTCTTCAAAAGCATCAAAACCAAGTCTGCGCAAAGGAGGGGAAATTTGTTCGAAATAAACAGGAAAAAGGTTCAAGAAATCTTTAACCTCTTCAACCAAAGAAGAAATGGGAAGATAAATCAAAAAAGAAAGAAGAGCAAAGGTGGCAACATACAAAAAAACAGTGGCCAGAGGACGAGAGGTATAACGAGAAAGCTTTTTAATAGGGCCTTCAAAAAGCATAGCGATAACAAGCCCGAAAACAGCAAGAATCAGAATATCCTGCACTAAAAAAACTAAATAAGAAGCGAAAAAAACAAGAACCAGCCTCAATATCGCTCCCCATGAAAGTTCCAAAAGTTGTTTTTCCATATTAAATGTTTAATATTCCTTTTAAATTTTCTTTTGTTTTCCCTATCAAAGCCAGGTTTAAATTCTTTGGTTTAAAGATATGCCGGGCCGTTTCTTTAACCGCCTCCAAGCTAACTTCCTCTATTCTTTCAAAAACCTCTTCGGGTGTTAAAACTTCTTCTTTTAAAACCTCCTGTTTGCCGAAAAAAGACGCCTGCTCGCTTGAAGACTCGAGGCTCAAGGCTAAAGAGCCTTTCAAGTACTCCTTGCCTCTTTGAAGTTCTTCGGCAGTAATTCCTTTTTCTCGCACTTTTTTGTATTCTTCCACTATGATCGAGGCCGCTTGTTTGGTTTTATCTTTGTCAACCCCGGCTAAAGTAACTAAGTAACCGGAATCGGTGTAGTTTTGAGAAATGGTGTAAACGTTGTAAGCCAGCCCCGCCCCCCTTATCTTCAAAAATAAACGAGAGCTCATCATACCCCCGAGTACTTTGGCTAAGACAGCTTGAGAAAACCTCTCTTCATCAAACATGTTAAACCCTCTCACTCCCAAGGCTAAGTGGTTCTGGTCGGTTCTTTTTTCTTCCATGAGAAACCCGGGTGAATTTTGTTCTTCTTTAACTCTTTTTTTAGCTGCAGAAGAACCGCCTCTCGCGCTTTCAAAATACTTTTCCATCAACTTCAAACCTTTTTCCTCCTTGAAGTTCCCCGCCAATACAACAACGGTGTCTTGAGCTAGATAATGACTTTCGAAAAAAGACCTCATTTTTTTACTGTTGATGCTTTCTATCGTTTCTTTTTCACCCAGAACACGCCTTCCGGCTGGTTGATCACCGTAAAGAAGTTTTTCCCAGACGTTTTCAATGTAAACACGGGGGGTGTCAAGATACATATTAATCTCCTCCACGATCACACCTTTTTCCCTTTCAACGTCTTCCGGGTTCATTTTGGGGTGAAGATAAATATCGCTTATCCACCTTAAAGCCTTTTTCAGATGAAGCGAGTTTACTTTGGCCCAGTAGCCGGTGTGTTCCTTGCCGGTGAAAGCGTTAAACTTTCCTCCTATCTTATCTAAAGCCTCAGCTACTTCAAACTCCGTCGGGTAAAGACTGCTCCCCTTAAAAAGCATGTGTTCTATAAAATGAGAAATTCCACTTTCTTGCTTCTTCTCATATTTGGACCCATTTTTAACAAGCACTAAAACAGCAGCTGTTTTGACATCTTTCATCGGCACAGACAAAAAACGGACTTCTGATTTTAGTCTTTCTTTTTTCATTATAATTTAAGCTTCTTCTGCCGGAACAGATTAATGGTTTGCAAAGATTCTTTTTTTCCTTTTCCTGTTAGAGAAAATCCTTCCTCCGGCGATCCTTTAACCAACCCTTCTTCACGCAGAAAACGCAGGGGTCTCCCCAGTTTACGAGCATCCGGCCAATTTTTATGGTTTTGAAAAGAGAATTTCTCAGGAAAAAGATTAAAACAGGTTGCAAGAAGTTCTTCAAACCTTGACTCTTTCTGCAATTCATAAAGCGAGACTAAAACAAGGTCCTTAACACTTGCCTTTTTGTAAACTTCCAATGGCCAAGACATATTCAAAAAATTAAAACTTCACTCTTTGTAGACTTTGTAGCCGTCCCGCACCTTTTCTTCCACCTTCAGCCCTACCTCGTCCCCCTTGCCCGCTTTGGCAATTTTTTCATGATCCACCTCCATTGAAGAAACATCCTGTTCAAAATCAGTGTCCATACCTCCGACTATTCTTATCCGGTCTCCCTCTTTTAAGGTGCCGGAAAGTTTCAAAACGGCCACCTTCAAGTCACCGAAGTAGTGAATTATTTCTCCCACCTCCTTCCATTCGGATAGTTTTTTTTCTTCTTTTGCCATTTGATTTAAAAAATTAGCTTGTCAAATCTTACGACCTTTAAAATACTTTTGAGCTTCGAAATAAGTTTCCATCTTTTTTTTGTGATCTTCCACCTTGTCACAAACCCGCTCCACCAAGGCCTTCGGATCGCTGTCATAAACAATGTGGCCCGGCCCTTTGTTGGCTCTTTTGACAATTTCTTTTATCATATCCGCCGTTCCCCCCGTACCTTCCAGAACCCCCACCAATCTATCATCTTCGAAACAAACAGTAAATTCATTCAAGGTTCCCATACGACCGCAAATAAAGATAACGGCGTCAGCCATTCTCATTAACCATACGTTGCGGGCGGAAAATCCGTAGCCGGTATAAAAAATTAGATCAAAAATATCAGTGGGCATCTTAAACTGATTGTAGTGGTCTTTTTCTGAAATAGCGGGCGAGACCCCGATGGAAAGACCTCCTTTTTCCTTGGCTCCCCGAACCGCTTCATAGGGCATTCCCCAACAGGCGCCGGTTAAAACCGCACCGTCGTGGGAGACGATTTGCCTTCCTATTTCCCTTGCTTTTTCAGTCGCCCCCGAAAGGCAATGATCGGTCGTTTCAGCCCCGGAGACGGCAATTTTGTACTTAAAATTAAAATCTTTCAGACTCTGCATAAGGTAAATAATTTAAAAACTCATATTACCTTATTATATTCCAAATATGCTTTTTATCCAAATAAAAAGCTCCCCACCTGGACAGGTGGGGAGCAAGGGGTTTTGGCCTGCTCAAAAGACAAGTTCCGGAAACCCGCGGGGGACAATCCCACTGGGCTATGCACATCTTAATCTTTTAAGCAGGGGGTTGTCCTTGGGGAACTAGAAGCTCTTGCTCCCGTCCCCTCACCCCTCAAAATTATTTTACTCTTTAAAAGCGGATTGTCAAGTGCTCCCAGAAGGATTCGAACCTTCAGCTCGGCCTCCGGAGGGCCGCGCTTTATCCATTAAGCGATGGGAGCTTTTGAAACAACATAAATGTTTCTTTTAGAGGTCAAAAATCCGCTTTCTTCAACTATCAATCCGGCCTCTTTCGTTAATCCTACCAACTCTCTTTTGGTAAAACAATGAAAAAACCTTTGGGCAATTATTTCACTTTTTTCGTTTTTCCAGGGGTAATGTAAGTCCCTCCAGCCCAAATCACCACCTATAATTTTTTCTTTCCAGGAAGCAAAATGATTTTTTAAAAACCTCATCCTCCATAAATTCCAAACAACAACAATTAGAACCCCGCCTTCTTTTAAGACCCGGGAGGCTTCTTGGAGAAACAAAAGACGTTGACTGCGGGAAGGGATGTGGTGCAAGACTGCAACCGCAAAAACCGCGTCAAACTCATTTTCAGAAAAAGGGAGATCAGCCCCGTCCGCTTTTAAAAATTTTTGGTTTTCAAGTTCAAATTTTTTACTCCTGCGAGCTAGAGAAATCAGTTTCCGAGAAACATCAACACCGACATACTCCACCTGTTTGTTTTTAAACAAGACCCGCAGACGACCGTTTCCGCACCCGACGTCTAAAACCTTGTCTTTAGAACCAATTAAATCTCTAAACTTGAAAAGAGCGGGCCAGACCTTAAAACGGGTCCGGGAAAAATCATCCGCTATTTTATCATAGTCTCTTTCCGTTTTTTTCTTTATTGTTTTTGCGGTTTTTTCTTTCATAAATTAGTATTAGTATAAAGAAAAACTATGAATTTGGAAAAAGAAATCGTTAAAAATTTAGAAAGAATCAAAGAAAAAGACCGGGATTTGGTAAGAAAGGTGAAAAGAAAAGTTTGCAGGAAATACGGCAAACCCCTTCCTAAAAACACGGATCTTCTTAGCACCTACCGCGAAATGGTGGAAAAGAAAGAAATGAAAAGAAATCGTCTTCTCGAATGGCTTCTTATCACCCGCCCCGTCCGTTCACTTTCCGGAATCGTTAACGTCACCGTTTTAACCAAACCTTTTCTCTGCCCCGGACAATGCATCTTTTGCCCCAATGAACCGGGTTTCCCCAAAAGTTACCTAGCCGGAGAGCCGGCAGCCGACCGAGCCGAAGGAGTAGATTTTGACCCCTATCTTCAGGTAAATGAAAGATTGAAAAGTCTAAGAGCCCAGGGCCACCCGGTAGAAAAAATTGAACTTAGAATAGTGGGAGGAACCTGGAGCGCTTACCCGGAAGAATACAAAAAAAACTTTTTAAAAAACTGTTTTGAGGCGGCAAACAACTTTCCTGATGTTTTTAAAACTAAAAAAACATTGCCTGAGCTCCAAAAAGAAAACGAAAAAGCAAAATCAAGGATTGTCGGTCTTTCCGTTGAAACACGGCCTGACCACATCAACAAGAAGGAGATAAGAAGTCTCAGGGAGTCGGGGGTAACCCTTGTGGAGATAGGAGTTCAAACTGTTTTTGACGAGATACACCGTAAGTGCCAAACCAATCTTTCTGTTAAAAAAATAAGTCGGGCCAACCGTCTTTTAAAAGACGCAGGGTTTAAGGTCTTGTGGCAGGTAATGCCCGGGCTGCCGGGCTCAAACTTGAAAAAAGACCTTGAGATGTTTGAAATTATTTTTCAAGATCCCCGCTTCAAACCGGACTGGCTGAAAATATATCCTTGTTTGGTTTGTGAAAACACCAAGCTTTACCAGTTATGGAAAGAAAAAAAATACAAACCCTATTCACAAGAACAACTTATTGAACTTTTGAAAAAAGTGCGTTTAAAACTCCCCCGCTGGGTCAGGGTAGCCCGCATCTTTAGAGACATCCCAGCGGAAAAGATAAAAGGGGGGTGTACCACTTCCAACCTGAGGGAGCTTCTTGACCAGGAACAAAAGTGCGGGTGTATAAGATGCAGAGAGGTTAAAGACCGCTTTGACCCAGAAGAAGAAGTATTCCTGTTCCGAGAAGACTACAAAGCTTCAGGCGGAAGAGAAATATTTCTATCCTTTGAAAATAAAAAGAGAACAAAACTTTTCTCTCTTCTCCGCCTCCGTCTGCCGGGAGAAGAAATTTTCCCTCTTTTTAAAAACTCCGGAATTATAAGAGAGGTCCAAACCTTCGGCCCCCAGATCCCCTTGACCCAAAGGGGGAAAGGAGTCCAGCACAAAGGGTTGGGCCGGAAGCTCATTAAAAAAGCGGAGGAAATAGCTGAAAACGAATTCAATAAAAAAAAGATGGTAATTATTTCAGGCGTAGGGGCAAAAGAGTATTACCGCCAAAAACACAACTACCACCTGGAGAAAACTTACATGACCAAAAGACTAAACTCGTGAAACGCGGGTAAAGCCGGAGCAGGGTACCACCTTAACACCCCCTTTTTCCAACTGGTCTGCAAATAAATTAACACCCAGCGAGTCAGAAGACATGTGCCCGGCAATTACAACATTTAAAAGGGCCTTCTTGGCTTCTTCATAGTGCTCTTTGCCGATGTGCATCCCCACCACCGTTCCTATGCCCGCCTGAGCCATTTTTTCATAAATTTTGGGAGAGCCCTCGGTTCCCCCCGTTATCTCCGTAAGAGCAATCTTTCCGCACCTTCTTTCCGGACTGCCGACAAACGCCTTCGGGCCGGCCCCTATCTCTTTGGCTTTTTCGTACTCAGGGATATTTTTCAAAAGTTCAAGAAGGTCCTTTAGTCTTTTTGGCTTTTCTTTTTCAACTTTCTTTTTCAAAAAATTGGCCGCCAAGTTGTCACAAACCGTATGAAGACACATCAAGTTGGTGCCTAAAATATTTGCCGCATCCACCGTGCGCTGATGGTTGGCGGCGTTGACTCCTCTTGCCACCTCGCTCATTCTTTCTTTAATCAAGGCCTCCCCGATATTGATGGGAACCCCGTAACTAGCTAAAACATCAGCCTGAAGGCTCATCACTTCGGAAAGACGGGCCAAACCTTTTCCCAAAGGATGATGAGATATAACAAGGTCAATGTCTCCAAGCTTGTCCGCCATCAAAAGCTCCCCCGGCCCTATATCTATCCCCACCATGACCTTTTTTATCTCCCCATCCCGGCTGATATGTAAAACCCGGGAGTCAAAATAAGGATTATGAAGATCACTCTTGTCATATTCCTTTTTCTTTTTGGAAGAAAGCTTGTCATATTTTTCTTTTCTTCTTTTAAGAACTTCTTTTACACCTTCTTTTCCTCGAAAGTCCGCTCTCATCCCCATTTTAACCGCCAGTTTGTGTATTTCCTTAGTTTTCATCTTTTTGTTTGTTATCCCTGTAATTTTTAAACCTCGAGTAAAGCTCTTCTTCTTGTTTCTCTCTTTCTTTTTTGTCAAAAACCTCCCGCCTTATGCGGGCTTTTTCCTTTCTTATGAATTTTTTTAAACCTTTGGATAGCTTCATATTTATTCTCCCTTGATTACCGCCAAAGGACGCACCTTAGCCACCTTACGGGCTAAGCCTGCCCCCTCCACCACCTCAACCACATTGTTTACATCTTTATAAGCCAGGGGTGCTTCTTCAGCCACTCCGCGCATCGAATAACACCTTACCAAAACTCCCTTTCTATCCAAATCGTCCACCAACTTGCCCCCGGAAACCCTTCTTTTAGCCTCGGTCCTGGACATTGTTCTCCCCGCACCGTGGCAGACGCTGTAAAAAGCATCTCCTCCAGAAGAACTCCCGGCTAAAATATACGAGGATGTTCCCATGGAACCCGGGACAAGAACCGGCTGACCTGCCTCAGCGTATCTTTGAGGCAGGTCCTCCCACCCAGGAGGAAAAGCTCTTGTGGCTCCTTTTCTGTGAACACAGACCTTCTTTAAAGAACCTCCCACCTTATGACGCTCCACCTTGGCGATATTGTGAGCCACGTCATAAACCAAATTTAAAGAAACTTTCTTGCCGAAAACTTGAGCCCAGGCCCTGCGTACATAGTGAGTAATGGACTGCCTGTTGGCCCAAGCATAATTGGAAGCAGCGCTTAAAGCTTTTAAGAATCTTTGCCCCTCGCTGGATTTAAACGGCATACAAGCCAACTCTCTGTCGGGAAGGGTTATATTATACTTGTTCATAGCTTGTCGAGCCACCTTCAAGTAGTCGTTGCAGTTTTGATGTCCGAGGCCTCGTGAGCCTGTATGAATCATAACTGTCACCATCCCCTCCTCAAGCCCAAAAATGTCAGCCGTTTTCTTATCAAAGATCTTTTCCACAACTTGAATTTCTAAAAAGTGGTTGCCACTCCCCAGGGTTCCTATCTGATCATTGCCTCTCTTTTTTGCCTTGTCGCTTACGAAGCTTGCATCGGCAATTTCCAACCTTCCGTTCGATTCACAGTTTTCAACATCTCTTTTCTCCCCGTAACCCTGGCTTACAAGGTAGGGAACACCGCCTTCCAAAACCTTGTTCATTTGCGAACGGCTCAAAGAACTCTTTCTTCCCTGGCCAAGCCCGGAGGGCACATTTTCCTGCATTGAATCAGCCAGCTTTTTTATATAAGGCTTGATTTCTTCCTCATTAAAATCACTTGTTAAAAGTCGGACTCCGCAGTTCTCATCATAGCCGATCGCGCCAGGGGAGATGACACCCTTTTCAAGATCCATTGCCGCTACCCCGCCGATGGGAAAACCATATCCCTGGTGCATATCGGGCATAGCCAAAGCATACTTAACAATCCCGGGCAAAGTGGTCGCATTGACCAATTGGTCCAAAGATTTATCTTCAAAGGCCATGTCAAACATCTTATCGGAAGAGTAAAAACGAGCCGGAACCCGCATGTCTTCACGAAAAGACTTGGGAATCTCCCAGATGTAATCATTTATCCTTTTTGTATCTTCTTTTTTGATCATATATCAAACAAAATCTTAGCCCTCCATCTTTTTCCACGTTTTTCAAGTTCCAAGTCATGAAAGGTGGCCGCTTTAACTTGAAGACCGAACCTTCTCACCTTCCATCCATATATCTTTCCCACCAGCTCGTTGTCTTCAAACTTGGAGAAATGAACGTGGGTGTAAACCTCGCGTTTAACCTCGCTTAAATAATTAACTTCATTTAAAAAATCCACCAAAAGCGCTTCCGCATCTTCAGAAAGGATCCTTATCTTCTCCTCAGCTTTTTCATCTTTCTTTTCCGGCCGCAGACCTTCTGCTAAAGCCTGCATCGCATTTTCAAAGAGAAGCTCCTTGTTTTTTCCGAAGACTTCAACCTCAAAATCAGCGGGATGCTCTAGGATTTTGTAAGGTTTTTGTGTCATAGACCGTTACTTCTTTTCCCCCAGCTTTTTTAAAGATTCTTCCACCATCTCCTCGGGATCATCTACCCCGTCAGGAAGCTCCAAAAGAACCTGCTCTACTTCATCCCGGGAAAATCCTAAGGAGACAAGCGCCTTGCGGGCCTCTTTCTTTTCAGAGAGTTCTTTCTTGTCAAGCTCTTTTACCCTGCCCGTAATCTCCAGTAAAACCCTTTTCATCTTTTTGGGACCGACTCCTTTTATCTTTTTTGTAACTTGGCTTCCTCTTTTTTCAATCGCTTCTTTCAGCTTCTTCGCGTTGTCAAATCGCGCAAGAGAAAGAGCCGTCTTACCTCCTATCCCTGAAATTCCGGATAAAAACTTGAAAAACTCCATCTTTTCAGAAGAAGAAAGTCCGTAAATATTCAGCTTGTCCCGACCCAAAACCGTTTCGGTGAAAAGTTCCACTTCGTCTCCCACTTTTTTCTTTTCAATCAATTTTTGGGTGACATAAACTTTGTAGCCGACATTAGTTGGGGCTACAACTAAAAAATCCTCGCCCTTGGCTTTCACCTCTCCTTTTAAATAACCGATCATGAATCTCCCTTAATTTTTTTCACGAGACGTGACTTGAGCCGGGCAGCCTTGTTTTTGTGAATTGCTCCCTTTTTAGCCGCCTTGTCAACCGCTTTTTGAAAATCAGGTAAAAGCTTCTCGGCTTTTTCAAGTTCCTTTTTGGAAACAAGGCCTTCTATTTTTTTCCTCAAGGACTTATACTTTCTTTTTCTCCTCAAGTTGGCCGCTCTTCTTTTTTTATTCTGCCTCAATGACTTTTTGGCTGCGTCTTTAATTGGCATATTTAATTTTTTTAATGATGATTACTATTATTAACATTATAGTAATTTAATAAACTGGGCAAGTGTGCTATACTTTGCTAAATATGATCCTGCTGCTTCACGGAAAATGCAACTTCCTTTCTCTAAGAGAGTTAAAAAGAATCACTTCGGAGCAAAAGAAAAAAGGCTCCAGCTTAGAATATGTCGATCTAAAAGAAAAACACTATCAAAACTTCAAAAGCGCTTTCTTTTCCCGTTCGATGTTTTCTAAAAAAAAGACGGTAGTGGTTAAAAACGGAGCGGGCAGACAAAAGTTTGAGAAAAAGTTCTTGAAGGATAAAGAAAGGTTTCTCGCTAGTCCCTATCTTCTAATCTTTTACTCCAGAAAAAAACTTAAAAAAAGTAAACTTTTAAAGTTTTTAGAAAAAAACGCCAAAGTCAAAGAGTTTAAGAAGCCCTCCAAAAGGAAACTCGAAAAATGGATTAAAAATGAAGCGTCCCGCTACAACGCGGAACTTACTCCCTCCGCCCTAAAAGCTCTTTTAAATCTTCAAAGAAAAGATCTTTGGCGCCTGTCTCTTGAAATTAATAAATTAGCCAACTACAAGGGAGCCTCTAAAGAAAAAAGAGCAACCATAACCGAAAAAGACATCGACCTTTTGATTAGAGAAGAAGTCGAAAAAGACATCTTCAAAAGCATCGACGCTTTAGCTTTAAAAAAGAAGAAAAAAGCTCTCGCCTTAATCAGAAACCATCTGGAGGAAGGAGACCACCCAGCCTATCTTTTATCCATGATCGCCTGGCAGATTTCCCGTCTTTTGGTTATAAAGGAAAGAGAGGAGAGAGGTGAAAGCTTGAAAGATTTAGGTTGGCATCCTTACGTTGTCAAAAAAAGCAGGAGGATAAGTAGAAATTTCTCTCTTAATGAGTTAAAGTCTTTTTTTCACCTTACAGCGGAGTTCGACTTGAAAATAAAAACGGGCCGCGTTGACCCGGAATTAGCCTTAGAACTTTTAGTGGCCAAAATCTAACCTTGGCATTCAGGGCAAAATCTGGTAGAGCGGCTCCCTATTTTTCTTCTTTTGATTTTCTCACCGCAGCGGGGGCATTTTTCCCCGTCTTTGCCGTAGACTACAAGCTCTTTGTCGTAGTCACCTTTTTCACCCGAAGGCCTTCTGTAGTCCGAGGTGCTGGTGCCTCCTTTCTTAACAGCTTCTTTTAACACACTTTTCATCTCTTCGAAGATTCTTTCCAGCTCCTTCTTAGTTAAAGTGTCAGCCTTTCTAAAAGGATGAACCTTAGCCCTCCACAAAATCTCATCACTGTAGATATTGCCCACCCCAGCTATAAACTCCTGGTTCATAAGGAGGGATTTCACCCTTCCCCTCCGGCCCTTAAAAAGCTTTTTAAACTTTGAAAAAGAAAAGCTAGAAGAAAGAGGCTCGGGCCCCAAATTCTCTAAAATCTCTTTTGTCCCTTTTTCATCTTGAAGCTCCACCCTTCCAAACTTACGCATATCGGAAAGAGCGATCATAAAGTCATTGTCAAGGGTAAAAAGAAGATGAATATAGGAGTTCATCTTATCACTCATCGCTTTTTTACGAGAAAGAGGCTCCCACTTTTCTCCTTTTTTTTCCCACCGGCCGTACAAAAGATGACCGGTCATTTTTTGATGGATTAAAAGGTTTTGCTCTGAACTTAACTTAAAGATGATCCACTTCCCCCGCCTTCTAATATCTTTTATCATTTCTCCCCTGATTCTTTTTTTAAAAATCTTGAAGCTTCCAGGATTTTTAATGAGTTTCGGAGCATCACTCCATACATCCAAAAAACAAGCCCCTAAGATAGAGGGGCTTTGGTTTCTTAAATCCTGCACTATATTTTCCACTTCCGGAAGCTCCGGCATTTTAACTTAAAACCTCTTTTACTTTTTCGATTATCTCCTGAGGGGTAAAATGAGCCTTGATTAAATAGTCGATAGCGCCAAGGTTGAGACCTCTCTCAATGTCTTCCCTTTGACCCAGGTTGGAAAGAATAATAATTGGGATGTTTTCTACCTCCTTCTCTTTTTTAACCCGGGACAAAACCTCAAAACCGTCAATTCCGGGTAGAATAAGGTCCAGCAAAACAACATCAGGTTTTATTTTTTTAAGCTTTTTAAAGCCGTCTTCCCCATCAACCGCTGTCTCGACTTCATAACCCCGTCCCGCCAACTTGCGGCTGATTAATTCTCTTAAAAACTTATCGTCTTCAACGATTAAAATTTTTTCTTTCGAATTTGACATATTCTTTTTTCTTAAACTTTTGAATTTGTTTTCAAATGTTTTCTTTTACCTTTTGAATCACTTCCATAGGATCAAACTCCGTTTTAACCAGCCAGTCATTGGCTCCCAGCTCTCTAGCTTTGTCAAGTTCTACAGGCTGCCCGGAGTTGGAAATGATGACCACGGGGATATCTTTAGTTATCTCATTTAACTTGGCCTTTTTCAAAACTTCCATCCCGTCCATTTTAGGCAAAACAATGTCCAAAAGCACCAAATCAGGTTTTTCTTCCTCTACCTTTTCAAGACCTTCCTCGCCGTCCCGAGCCATAACTACTTCATAACCACTAGCTATAAGCTTTTTAGCTAAAAGCTCGATTATGATTCTTTCGTCTTCAATAATCAATATTTTCTTTTTAGAGGACATAGATATTATTCACTAAAACTTTTAATTTCTGTTTTCCTGCTCTCACCCCTAAGGCGTTTTCTTAAAAAACCCACCACGGCTAGACAAAGAAGAGCTAAGGCAGCAATTTCAGTTGTTTCAGAATAAAAGTTAATGGTGGCAAAAGCCTGTTCGTGAACAGAGGTAAAAATATCCACCAACTCAGATAGGCCGAGCAGAAAAAGCCCAGCGGTAAAAACTTTCCAACTGGAAGATACCTTCCCGCTTTTTCTTTTTGCCTTTAAACCAGTAACCAAAGCAAAGAAAAATGTCCCGAAAGCAAGGAGAGTGATCAAACAATGCAAGATGACAAGATAAGTAACCATAATCAGCTGTATCTTTTTTGAATTTTAAACATCGCAAAAAATATTAAGGCAAAGCCCGCTATTCTTAAAACCTCTTGAACGCTATAAATCGGAGGGTAAAAAACTAGATAACCAGCCCTGGAAACCAATATGCTCTGCCACCAATCAATGACCTCGCTCACAAGAAGTGTTAAAAACCCGACCCCAAGCAAGGGGAAGAAGTATTCAAGACGGGAAGAGGGAATCTTTCTTAAAAGGTAGAAAACAACAGCTACCAGGATCACGTTAACAAGAATGGTAAAAAAGCCCATCGCCTGACATGTACACCCTAAATCCAAGGGCCACACGCTCCGCAAAACTTCTTGGTTGAAACTTATTAAAGAATCCATCATTTTTTCCTTTTTACTCTCTTCTAAAAAGCCACAAAATTATACCGACAAAAGAAACAATAAATGAAAAGGCGATATCCCAAAATATCTGACTCATCACCCAAAAATCAAGCATTCCCGTTACAAGCCAAATGCCTACGTTGAGAGCGTAGGCCAAAGCACCCACCCCGAAAGAAAACACCACTCTTTCCAAAAGAGGAAGATTCGGATACATCGCCAAAGTCAAACTGAAGCCCGGCAGAAAGAAAAAAAGCGAATACAAAAAAACTTGGCAAAAAATTATCAAAAGAGGATAAACATGCAGTTTTCCCGGAGCTCCCACCAGCTGCTCTGTCTGCTCGGCAGCCCCTCCCGCTACAATAGCCATAAAACCCATGAGAAAAGTTAAAAGAGCTGCTACAAGATAAGCAATCATTTGCGGAGATTTTAACTTGAATTTGGCTAGACTCATAATTACTTTTCTTATTATACCTTCTTTGATTTTTTAATCAAGCCTATCCTTCCACGAATCTTTCCGATTCATGTTCTATCGGCAGAATGAACCAAAAAACCGAGCCTTCTCCTTCTTCGGATTCAAACTGGATTTTTCCTCCGTGGGCTTCAACAATATTTTTGGTTATGAAAAGCCCCAAGCCCGTTCCAACCGTCTCCAATCTCATAACATTGGACCCGCGGAAAAATTTACTAAAAACTCTGTCCTTTTGATCTTCAGGGATTCCTACTCCCTGATCTTTAACTGCAAACTGAATCTCGTCGTTTTTTCTTTCGATACTCACCCACACTTTTTTCCCCGATAAGGTATATTTTACAGCATTATCAATCAAGTTTTGAACAGCAATTCTTATCTTTTCTTCATCAAGCGGTATCTCGGGAATCTCCCCGGACTTTTCAAAAACAATTTCTATTCCTTTTTGTTCCACCTCGGGTCTTTCAGCATCGATGATTGATTTAACAAGTTCAACAAAATCAACCGGCTTTGGTTTGTAAACAAACCTTCCTTCTTCAATCCGAGTCACATTAAGAAGCGAGTTAACCAAATTGATCATTCTTTCATTGGAGCTATAAGTTTTTCCCAAGAACTCTCTTTGTTCTTCCGTCAACTCCCCCAAATCCCCGTCCAAAAGCATCTTAAGAGTCCACTTGATAGCCGAAAGAGGAGTTCTCAGCTGATGAGCAGCAATGGAGACAAATTCTGTTTTCAAGCGTTGAACCACCTTTTCTCGTGTCACATCGTGGAGAATAACAAGGTGGCCCATATCTTCCGCCTCCTGCTTCATATCCACGTTGGAAACTTCCAAGATAAGGTCTTCCCTCAAATCTAAATCTTCCCTGGAAAAAGAATCTTCCACTCTGCCTTCTATGAATTCAAGGAACTTGCCCGCCTTCCCTTCCCGCGGAACATCTTCCAGCCTCTTTCCCTCCACCTCATCCCCCTTAATATTTAAAAACTCTTCCGCCTTGGGGTTGACAAACATAACTTCGTGACTCGAACTAAAAACAATCAACCCATCACTCAAATTAGTAATGACAGCCTTGGTTTTTTCCCTTTCCTGCTCCGCCCTTTTTCTTGCTTCTTCTGTGTCTTCTAAAATATTTAAAAGTGCGGTTTGGGATTTTCTAAGCTCCTTTTCCTTTTCTTTGATTTCCGAAAGATCCAGTATTCCGAGGAAATAACCGATTGTCTTTCCTTCTTCGTCCTTTCTAGTTCTCAAGAAAATCTGAACCGGCATCAACTTTCCATCCTTGGTTTCCATCACCGCTTCCCTTCCTTCTACCCTCTCCCCAGCCAAAACTTTTTCACTCATCTCGGTAATTTCTTTCGATTTAAAAAGTTCTTCTACTGATTTGCCGATCAATTCGTTGAAATCATAGCCTGTTATCTCTTCAAAAGCGGGGTTGATTTCAAGAAGAATGTTCAAGGGACTCACAAAACAGATAGGAAGGGGGGAAAAGTTAAAAAGTTCGTGCACATAGTTTTCTAAAGAAGCAAGATCTTCCAAAAGAAGTTCAGTTCTTTCTTTTTTGGCTTTTTCTGATTTAATTACCTGGTTTTTCATTTCACTCCCATTTGACATAGTATTTGTGAATTCCTTTTTCTGGTTCACATTTTTCGTCCACCTCGACCTTACTTTTTGTCACCATCCGGCCGAGGCCTTTAAAATAACCTTTCATGCACTCGCAATAAATAGGATGGCAGCGAAAATCGCTTACCACCAGCTCTATCTCTTTTTTTTCTTCCTCGAATTTTAAAACCTCCACTTTGCCAAAACTCCAATACTCTCTCCACATACGTGACACCTTTTTTAAAAGTTTAGAGACGGAATAGAAATACTTAAGATAAAGACGAACGGCAAAAGAAACACCGGCTGCAAACTCACACATTTTTCTTATATCTTCCTTTTCCCAACCGAAAACTTCTTTAGCCGCTAAAAGAGAAAGAGTTCTCCATCCAGCTGGATAAAACTTAAGATTTTGAATCTCGCTGTAACGGAAATCAACGCCCCACGAGGAAAGTTTTTTCTCTACTTTTTCTAAACCCTCCTTTCCTTTTTCTTTTAAGATATATTCCGCATCGTTTTTCAAGTGAATTCCTCTCGCTTCTCCTTTCAACTCTTTCAACTCTTTTATCGCTTTCTTTTTCATTTTTAATTCCAGGTAATATGAAACTCGTGAGCCTTGACTCTTCCATCTTCAAAAGGACATTTTACTTCTTCGCATTTTACTTTTCCATTAACCACCATATTCAAAATCGTCTCCAGATAACCTTCAAGATAAATGCAAAAAAGAGGGTGACCCTTAAAGTTTTCCAGACGTACGGTCGCTTCTTTTTTCTCTTCGTCCGCTTCAGCTGAAAGATCTCCCATCGTGTAATGTTTACTCCACATCTGAGGAGATTGCTTAACAGTTCTTTCCACGGAAAAAAAGAAACGGGCAAAAAGTTTAATTACCAAGGACTCCTTGGGAGCCATCCTTCCCATATCTTTGAAGTCCTTTTCCGTAAACCCAATTTCGTCGCGGTAAATAATAAAAGACAAAAGACGAAGGCTCAAGGGATAGAAATCCATCGGTTTTATCCTGCTGTAAAGAAACAGCTTTCCTTCTTTACTCAAGGCCCTTTCCGCCTTACCCAGCGCCTCCTGACCGAATCTTCTCGAAATGAACCGGGCGTCGGTAGCGAAGGTTACCCCTCTTGTTTCACCCTCCATTTCTTTAACTTTCTCTTTTTCGTCATTCATCTCCGGTTTTTTGTTTTTTACCGTATTTCAAATTTCTTATTTCTTCTTTAAGTTTTATCATTTTAAGCTCCCGGCCCACCGCCACCTTGCGAAATTTCTCCAGCTCTTCCACTTTTTTTTCCAGCTCTTTTTCTTTTTCTTTAATCTCACTCAGGTCAAAAACACCTAGGAAAAGACCAACCGGATCATTTTTTTCTCCCTTGCGGGCTTTTCCGAAAATGCTGACAGGACATTCCTCTCCGTTCTTTTTAACCAAGGTCATCTCTTTAGCCTTAACACTGTCTTCCTTCAAAACCTTTTTTATAACCTCCTCAACCGTCTCTTTAAATAGTTTTGCCACGTCTTCTCCCACCGCCTCATAAGCCGGGTAACCCGTCATCCTTTCAAAAGCGGGGTTGAATTCTAAAATAACGCCTAAAGGAGAGATGAAGGCGATGGGAAGAGGAGAAAAGGTAAAAAGATCGGAGATGTAGCTTTCAAGGGCGGACAAGTCATCCATCAAGGTCTTTATCTTTTGTTTTTCTTCTTTGGCCATTTTTATTCTTTAGATATTTTCTCCGCCACAACCTCAGCTGTGTGAATAGAAGTGTCGTAAGGATAGTAGTAGAAGTCACCTGCTAAATAAACTCCTTTAAGATTTGTCTCCAGCTCGGGCACTTTCGGATCCGGTCTTAAACAGGGGAGAGGCAGTATCTCTTCTTCGGAAATGATCTCGTAATCATCATAGATAAACCCGAGATCAACCTTTTCATTTTTGTTCCAAGGAAGAAAGTATTGTTCCTCCTCAACGAAATTAAGGAAAAGCCTCAAATTAAACGCGTTGCCCGGAAGACCCATAAGAAGTCTTCTTTTGGGATGTTTGAGCTTTCCCCGAACCAGAATAATTCTGTTTTCCGGATAAAAGACACCAGAAGGAATCTCCACATCAGGAAAGATCTTAGAAACCTCCGGCAGAGGCAGAGCGAAAACTATCTTGTCAACCTGCATGTCTTTTTCTTCGTCCAGTTTCAAGTAATTAACTTGGAATCCCTCTTCTTTTTGAGAAACTCTTTTTGCCTCGCAGCCGGTTAGAACTTCACCCCCATTTTTTCCTATGGAGTTTAAAAGGACATTCGTTAAACTCATCATGTTGAGTTCTTCAAAGCGAAGCGCCTCCCCGGACATCACCTCGTTTCCCATCCGGATCAAATGCAGACCGTAATCGGCACTTATCTTGCTCAAATCATCTTTTCCGGAGAGTATCCAGGCAGCAGCGAAAGCCATGTTTTTAACCTCTTCAGAAAGATTTTCTCCGTACTCCGCTAAAGACTGACTTCTAACCTTCAAAAGTTCTTGGGAGGGAGAAAAAGGATCAAAACTCAAAGAGTTAACCATTTGCGAAAAATCCTGAAACTCGCTCATCTGCTCTTCGCTTAAAGCTTCCTTTAAGACAGAGGGAAATTTTTCCAGAGGAAGAAAATCTTCTCCGAAAAAACCAATCTCTTTTACTTTTAGAGGAATTGACATCTCATCAATTCCCATCTCTTCCACCAGGCCCATAAGGTGTTTTTGAAAGTCTTTAGAGCCGATCACCGCAGCATATTGTATTCTTCCTCCGGCAACCGCTTCCTTTTCAAAAACAACCGGCTTAAAACCTTTTTCTGCCAGGCGGTGGGCACAGGCCAAACCCGCCAAACCGCCTCCAATAATACCTACTTTTTTCATAATAGTATTTTTTTAATTTTTTAATCTTTTTTGTAAATTTTTTATCCTTCTCTCAGCTTCCTTAAGCTCTCTCTTAAGCTCCACCATCTTAAGCTCCCGGCCCACCACCAATCTTTGAAATCTTTCCAAATCCTTTATCTTTTTCCTAAGCTCCCGGGTCCTTTCCTTTATTAAGTCTTCTCTTTTTTCCGCCAACTCCCGCAGTTCCTGAGTGCGCGCCTTGACTCTTACTTCGAGAACTTTTTCCGCCTCCTTCGCTTTTTCCCTTTCTTCTTCCAACTGCCTTCTGCTTTCTTTAAACATCTCAGAAAAGGTGCCGGCTGAAGAAGAAACAAAGAAGAAGAAGACACCACTTATCAAAACCTGGGCTAAGGCCCGAGCAAAAGTAAAGGTGAAAATCTCCTGCTTGAAAACTTGTTGATGCGGCAAAAATCCAAAATACTCCAAAAAGATAAGTCCGGAATAAAGAAGAAGAGCGCAGGAAGGAACAAGAAAATTCTTTTTCTTAGGAAGAAGAAGCCCTCCTAAAACAATGGTGAAGGTATAAAACAAGGATCCGATCCAGACGGTAGCGCCCAGAAAATAAATAAAAAAGGTTTCAAACAGAAGGTCGGCTAGGTTGAAAAAGAAGTAAAGGTTGTAAAGACCATCTTTCGTTTGCGGTTTTTCAAGTATCTTTTGCCAAAAGAAGATATAGGTAAGCTCCCAAAAAAGAAGCCCTCCGATGACAAGATAGGGAACGGGCACGTTAAGAACAACCCTGAACAAAACCGCTAAAATACAAAAACTGGCCACCGACTGAGCGGATATGCGGACATCAACCCTGAACTTTCTTTTGGTCTCTTTAAACTCGACGCCGGGCATAAGATTTTAATTTTAGACGTTAAAAAGTTCTCTTAAAGCGGTTTCCTCGGCTAAAATACCTACCAATTTAGCCAATCTTTCCGCTCTCTCTTTCATCTCCTCCTCCGTAACCGACTCTATCTCATCCACCGCCGCTTTAACAAACTCATCTTTTTTGTCTATACCTAGCTCCTCAGCCAAATTCTTGTAATACTCTTTTAGATCCTCCTCGCTTTTGCCCCGTTCATATCTCCCGCCGCACCCGGTAATAGAACCCACTATCCTCCCTTCCACCTTAATCGGAACCCACAAAGAGGCAAATCCCGCATAGCAGTCCATAAAAATTGACTCTTCTTGACTTTCCACCAAGGAAAGAGCTGTTTTGTAAGCTTTCTGACATTCTTTTTTGCCTTCCTCGGTTTCCATAATCATCTTGCAGACCTTCTGCTGGCCGCTCATCTCGGTGATGAGGTTGCCTTCACTGTCCGTGGTTACGATTTGTCCGCCGACAGAATCAGCGAAGTTGTCTTGGAGTGTCTGAAGATTTTTAACAAACCACTCCGTTTCTTTTGAAATTTTGTTCATATTTTTGTTTTTAAACTTGTATCCCTTAAACCTTTTTTCATTTTAACACAAAAACTTATGAAAAAAGATTGTTTTGTTTCCTCCTGTTGCCCGGAAGACGAGGAATGAGAGAGTGAAACCCCCACCGGCGGAAAAGATCTTCAATTTTGTCTTTTTCATGATTTTGAAAAGAACACTCGTCAAGTTTAAAATCCAAAGGAACGTCTTTTCTTGCCGTAGCCAGCTCTTTGGAGAAATAAGCTTCATCTTTTTTTTCCTTTAAAAGCTTTTTTACTCTTTTTCTTCTCGAGTAACCTTTTAAAAACTCCTGGGGAGCGTTTTCCAACGCCTCGTAAACAGCATCAAGATCTCCGTATTTAAAAAGAAGCTTTGAAGCTGTAACGTCTCCCACGCCTTTAACTCCCGGAATGTTGTCCGAAGGATCACCCTTAAGCCCCCGGTAGTCGTCCAAAAGCTCGGGGCTGAATCCGTATCTTTTCCTAACCGCTTCCTCGCTATAAAGAACGGTGTCTTTCATGCCCCTTTTCAACCCGTAAACCTTCACGTTTTCATCAACCAGCTGTAGGGTGTCCAGATCTCCGCTTACTATGACAACTTCCGTCTTTTCCCCTGCCACCTTTTCTGCCACCGTTGCTATAATATCATCCGCTTCAAACCCGGGCTTTTCTAAAACAGGGATCTCCATCGCTTCCAGAGCTTTTTTAATCAAAGGTATCTGATCGGCCAGCTCATCAGGAGTTTTGGGCCTTTGGGCTTTGTAATCCTTGAATTTTTTATGGCGGAAGGTCGGCTCCGGCCGGTCAAAGGCCGCGCAGACGTAATCCGGCTCTATTTCTTTAACCGCCTTTAAAAAAACCAAAAAGAACCCGTAAACCGCGTTTACAAGTTTTCCTTCCGGAGTTTTAAGATCCGGAAGAGCGTGATATCCCCGATGGACCAGGGCATTGCCGTCTATTA
>CAZTOB010000003.1:0-29153 GCA_964615425.1 uncultured Candidatus Saccharibacteria bacterium
AACCCAGACCGCCATTTAAGGCCCCCAAATTTGGACTAAGTGTTTCTAAAGGAATTGAGGTTCCAGAGACAACTAGGAGGTTTGCTTAGTAGCAGCGATCCTTTAAAGAGTGCGTAAAAGCTCACTAGTCAAGGGATCTTGCGCCTAAGATTTCCGGGACTAAGTCCAATGCCGAAAATGCGGATGCATCTTTTGATGCGTGGTAGAAGAGCGTTCTCGGGGCGCTGAAGTCGGACTCGCGAGAGCCGATGGAGCGCAGAGAAGTGAGACTGTTGGCATGAGTAACCACAAAAGAAGTGAGATTCTTCTTGGCCGAAAGCCTAAGGTTTCCTGGGCAATGACAATCAACCCAGGGTTAGGCGGTCCTTAGCCGAACCCGAAAGGGATAGGTGATGGACAGCCGGTTAATATTCCGGCCCTTCTTTGTCAAGTTTGCAGACGGCGACGAAGAGCAGTATTCCAATCGAATTATTGGATTTTCGTTATCGATGTAAGGAGCAATCCAAGCATCGGTAGAATCTCCTACGGGAGAAACTTGGAAGAGCGCTTTTCCCAGAAAAACCGTCTGTGGGTTAGATTGACGAAGAAACCGTACCGCAAAACCGAGACAGGTAGGCTGGCGTAAGCGTGCTAAGGCCAACGAGTGAAAGCTCCTGAAGGAACTAGGCAAAAAAGTGACCGTAACTTAGGGATAAGGTCCACCACGCTTTGCGTGGTCGCAGCAAACGATCCCCTGGCGACTGTTTATCAAAAACACAGGTCCCTGCTTAACTCGTAAGAGGATGTATAGGGGCTGAACCCTGACCAGTGCTTGAGTGTTGAGTCTGTCGGTTGTCTTGTTTACAAGACGGCTGAGTGGACGAAGCCTTGAGTGAACGTCGGCTCTAACCTTGAGAGTCCGAAGGTAGCGTAATCCCTTGCCGGGTAAGTTCCGGCCTGAATGAATGGGTTAACGACTGGGGGACTGTCTCCAGGAGCAGCTCGGTGAAAATGCGAGACCGGTCAAGACGCCGGTTACTTGCGGCTAGACAGAAAGACCCTGGAAGCTTTACTACAGGCTCCTATTGGTCTATTAAAATGTATGCGTAGAATAGTGGGGAGACTTTGAAGCTCAACTTTCGGGTTGAGTGGAGTCATCAGTGAAATACCCACCTTACAGGTTAGTAGCTCTAACCCTTTGATACACAAAGGGGACAGTGGGTGTTGGGTAGTTTGAGTGGGGCGCTCGCCTCCAAAAGAGTACCGGAGGCGTTCAAAGGTCAGCTAGCTCCGGATGGAAATCGGAGTGGTCCTATAAAGAGATAAGCTGGCTTAACTGCAAGGGTGATGGCCCGCGCAGGTGGGAAACCAGGACTTAGTGAACCGACCTCTTTTCGTAGAAAAGGGGGAGACAACAGATAAAAGTTACTCCAGGGATAACAGGCTGGTCGGGCCCGAGAGTTCATATCGACGGCCCGGTTCGGTACCTCGATGTCGGCTCATCACATCCTGGGGGTGAAGAGGCTCCCAAGGGTTTGGCTGTTCGCCAATTAAAGCGGTACGTGAGCTGGGTTCAGACCGTCGTAAGACAGGTCGGTCCTTATCTACCGCAAGCGTGGAGTCTTGAGGGGAGCTCTCCTCAGTACGAGAGGATCAGGAGGGACTAACCTCTGGTGTACCAGTTGTCGCGCCAGCGGCATAGCTGGGTAGCTAAGTTGGGAAGGGATAAGAACTGAAAGCATCTAAGTTCGAAGCCCACCCCGAGATTAAGACTCATAGGTTGGTCGTAGACTACGACCTTGATAGGGTGCAGGTGTAAGCACGGCAACGTGTTCAGCCGAGCACTACTAATAAACCATATAACTTTAACTCCTGCGTCGAGTTAAGCTTGGCAAAGCTAAATCAACCTAAAAAGATGCTTGGGCGGCGGCTATACTGGCATTGTTCCACCTGTTCCCATTCCGAACACAGAAGTGAAATATGCCGAGGCCGATGGTAGCCCTTTGGGCAAGAGTAGGTAGCCGCCGCCCGAGCATCTTTTTTTATTAGATTATTTTTCTTATAATTTACTAATGAAACGCATTCACTTTTTAATCGTCTTTCTTTTCGGACTTGCTTTGTTTTCTATTTTTCTTTTTCCTTCTTCAAGCAAGGAAATATTTTTTACTTCGACCAGTAAATTTTTTGCTTCCTTCAGATTTCTAACCGAACCCTTGTCTAATGTTTTGGATTTTAAAACTTTAAATCAGCTGCAGAAAGAAAACGAAATCCTGGAAAAAGAAAACAAAAGATTAAAATCCAGGGTTTTCGAGTTGGAAAAGTTCTCAGAGGAAAACAAAGATCTTAGAAAAATGCTGGAGGCGGGAGAAGAAGAACAAATGGACTTGTTTTTTGCTCGAGTGGTATTTCGTAACTTGAATGATAACTTTATTGTAATTAACAAAGGGGAAAAGGATGGAGTAAAAAAAGAAATGTTTTTTATAAGTTCTGAGAAAGAACTAATAGGCAGGGTGAATAAGGTTTTTCGAGGCTTCTCCGAAGTTTTGCTTCTTTCAAGCCAGGAGGTTGTTGTAGAAGGAGAAAGTAGTTCCGGTGTTTTGGGTCAACTTCAAGGAAAAGGAAACGGTGAGTTAAGTTTAGACCTGATTGTAAATGAAGCGGACTTGGAAGAGGGAGAAACTGTTTATACTAGAGGAGAAAGAAAAATGCTTCCGGAAGGAATTTTGGTAGGCAAGGTGAAAGCGGTTGACAGCTTGGATGTAGAACCTTATAAGTCGGCCCGGGTTGAGTGGTTTGTTGACCCTTGGAAAATAAACAACGGTTTTTTGATTAAGGATTATTAAAATGAATCAATTTTTTGAAAAATCAAGAAAGATCGTTGTCTTTCTCGCAGTTTCTCTTTTGTTACTGGGCGTCCAAGATGTTTTGCCCTCCTTTTTTCAAGGAGCGCAGCCAATTTTTTTAATATCTTTACTTCTGCCTTACCTTTTTTTTGTTAAAGATTTTTTTATTTCTTTTATTCTCTTTTCAATTTCCGCTCTTTTGATGGAGGTTACAAGTTTAGAGGTTCCCGGGGTTAATTTTGTTTTTCTATTTTTTTCTTTTGTGGTTTTTTCTTACGCTTGTTTTATTTTTCGCAAAAAAGGTTTTTTGTTTTACCTTTTTCTTTCTTTTGTTTTTTTAGTTGTTTTTGAGGGAGGGAAGGTGCTTTTTCGGGTTTTTAAAAACAATTTTAATAAAGTTATTTTTTACAACACAGGTGCGGAAATAGCTCTTACGCTGGGTGTTTCCTGCCTTTTATTTTTTCTCTATTAATATATTTTCTAAATATAAATTTAAAAAATTTAAATTAAAAAGAAACGGCCGGGAGATTCAACCCCAGGAAATTATTTTAGATTCTTTAGCGCAGCGGAAGAACTTTTTTTCTCAAAAAAGATTCGAAGTGCCTCTTCCTCCTCAGATTTTTTATTTCTTTCTTGTTTTTTTCGGTTTGGCTTTTTCTTTTCTTTGGGGCAAAAGCTTCATGCTTCAGGTTGCGGCTCGTGAAGAGTTTGAAGAAACAGCGGAAAAATATCATAAAAGTGTTTATTACACTCTTCCTTCCCGAGGTGTGATCTACGATCAAAAAGGAACGCAACTGGTTCAAAACACAGTTTCGTTTTCTCTTGTCTGTTACAAGCATGACTTACCTCATCAGGAAGAAGAAAAAAGAAAGCTCTTAGAAGAAGCCTCTCTTCTTGCGGGGTTGGAATACGAATTCTTAAAAGAAAAAATAGAGGAAGAGAAAAAAAGCAGGGTGATTTTAAAAGAAGATCTTTCTCATTCGGAAGCTGTGAATTTAAAAACTGAACTTCAAGAAGTTCCCGCTTTTTATATCAAAGAAGATATGAAAAGAGATTATCGCGATGGCGCTACCTTTGCTCACGTGGTTGGTTTTCTGGGGAGAGTGACCGAGGAAGAGGTTTCTTCAGACTATTCTTCGATTGATTATATAGGAAAAGCAGGACTGGAAAAGGAATACGAGAATATTTTACGAGGGACGGTAGGGAAAGAGGTGGTAGAAAGAGATGTTTTCGGCCGGGAACTTTCTCGTGAAAAAATGGCGGATCCCGTTTCCGGAAACAGCTTGGTTTTGCATTTGGATGAAAGTCTTCAAAAAAAGGGAGAAGAGGTCTTAAAGAAAGCTATTAAAGACGCTCGTTCCGAAGCCGGTGTTTTTATTGCTATGGACCCTGAAACAGGGGGAGTACTTTCCTTAGTTTCTGTTCCTTCTTATGACAATAACTTGTTTTCTCGAGGAGTAGGGTCTAGAGAGTGGCAGGAGGTTTCCGAGAACCCCCTGAATCCTTTTTGGAACAGAGTTGTTTCTGCGGTTTATCCTACGGGTTCGGTTATTAAACCCTTGATTGCCAGCGGTGTTTTGGAAGAGGAGATCATTGATCCTCGTCGGGAAATAGGTTGTGAGGGGGAGGTTACCATCGAGAATCCATGGGATGAGGATAAACCTTGGATCTTTAAAGATTGGGCTGTTCATGGTGCCACCAGCATGAGAAAAGCAATAGCTGTCTCCTGCAACGTTTACTTTTATCACGTTGGGGCCGGCCACGGAGGGATTAACGGTTTAAGCTGGGAGGGAATTAAAAAATATATTTCTCTTTTTGGCTGGGGAGAAAAAACAGGAATAGATTTGCCGGGTGAAAAATCCGGTTTTATTCCCACTCCAGAATGGAAAAGAAGTCATTTTGAAAAAGCGGAAAACAAAATTTGGGTGCCGGGGGACAACTACAACCTTTCCATCGGCCAGGGTTATCTTTCGGTTACACCTTTGCAGGTTGCCAGCTCTTTTGTTCCCATAGCAAACGGTGGAGTTTTGTATAAGCCGCATTTGGTAAAAGAAGTTGTAGACGAAAACAAAAATGTTGTTGAAGTTTACAACCCGGAAGTTGTAAGAAAAGATTTTATTCAAGAAGAAAATCTTCGGGTTGTTAGAGAAGGCATGAAGGATGCGACCACTTATGGCTCCGTGAGCACCTTTTCGGATTTACCTTTTCAATCAGCAGCTAAAACTGGTACGGCTGAGATCGGGGTGGAGAAACATTATCACAACTGGATCACTGTTTTTGCCCCCTATGAGAATCCGGAAATAGTTTTTACTATTTTGATAGAGAAAGTGCCTGAGGGGGAAAGACATATTAACCCAGCTGCCAAAGAGATATTAAGGTGGTATTTTGCAGAAGAAGAAGTAACTGCAAACAATGAAGAAGAATAAAGATAAAAAGAGCAAATATGCCGAGTTGGGCAAGCCATCTTTGGTTTTTGGAAAAGGACAAAAAAAGCGCTTGGATCTTATCGAGAAAGAGGTTGATCTTAAAGGGAAAAAAGTTTTGGATGTCGGGTGCGGAACGGGTAGCTACGGTCTTGGCTTTTTAAAAAGGGGAGCAGATTATTTCGGAATTGATATTGACGCAGAAAAAATTAAAAAGGCGAGAAAGAATATTAATTCAGGGATTTTTAAAGTTTCTTCTTCCGAAAATATTCCTTTTCCCGATGAATCTTTTGACCTTATCTTTTTAAATGAAGTTTTAGAACACGTAGAAAATGATGAAGAAACTATAATTGAATGCCTTAGGGTTTTAAAAAACAAAGGTCGGATTGTTGTGTTCGCGCCTAACAGATTTTTTCCTTTTGAAACCCACGGTGTTTATTTAGGTCGAAAATATGTTTTTGGCAACATTCCTTTGATAAATTATCTTCCGCTTCGAGTTAGAAACTTTTTTTGTCCTCATGTTCGTATTTACACGCCTTCCCGATTAAAAGAAATATTTCCCGAAAAGGAGGTTTCTTTTTTGAGAACGGATTTTGTTTTTCCCGCTTTTGACAGGATAGAGAGGAAGGTTCCTTTTCTAGGTCGTTTTTTTAAAAAGATAACTCCTGTTTTTGAAAAAAGTTTTTTAAAGTTTTTTGGTATTTCTATCTTTTTAATTGTGCAAAAAAATGAGAAAAACAATTAAACTTTCTTTGATTTTTTTCTTTTTCCTTGTTCTTTTGCTTTTTCTTTTTTTTCAAATTTCTGAAACCGACCGAGAATTTATTTGGAAAGAATCCGAAAAAGAAAAAGAAAATATTCTTTCCCCTAAAGTTTCTCTTCTTTTTGTTGGGGACATTATGTTGGACAGAGGAGTGGAGGTTCTTTTGGAAAGGGAAGGTTTTTCCTGGCCCTTTTTGAAGATAAGTGACTTCTTAAAAAAGAGAGATTTTGTCGTTGCAAATCTAGAAGGGGCTTTGCTTTTTGACCCCCCGGTGTTTGGGCCCCGTTCTCTTAGTTTTGCTTTTTCGTATGAAAACCTTTTTTCTTTGGAGGATGCGGGGTTTACTCATTTTTCTTTATCTAACAACCACACCTTAAATGCTGGTCAAAGCGGCTTGGAAGAGACAAAAGAGAATCTGAGGGAAGGAGGGTTTTCTTTTTTCGGAGATCCTTTGAATCGGGAATCGGAGGTGATTTTTGAAGACGAGTTTGTAATCTTCGGTTTTAATTGGACTTTTCCGGATTACAGGCGGGAAGATTTTTTATTGGAAAATGTTAGGGATCTTTCCCAAAAACATTCTGAAAAACTTTTAGTTGTTTATATTCACTGGGGGGAAGAGTATGAATTAAAAAGCGCAAAATCTCAAAGAGAATTAGCTCGAAAGATGATAGACGAGGGGGCTGACTTGGTTGTCGGAAGTCATCCTCACGTAGTTCAGGAAATTGAAGTCTACAAAGACAGAGCAGTTTTTTATTCTCTGGGTAATTTTGTCTTTGATCAATATTTTTCAGAAGATGTGCAGAAAGGGCTTATCGTTGAGCCCGTTCTTTTTCCCGAAAGGATTGAGTTCAACCTTTATCCAGTTGGTTCGAAAAAAAGCCAACCTTTTCTTATGCAGGGGGAAGAAAAAGAAAAATTCTTGGAAGAGCTTGCCTCCAGGTCAAGCGAGGATTATCGGGAAGAAATTAGAAGAGGTTATTTCTCTCTTCCTTTTTTAAAAAATAACAAAGACTAAGAAATGGCGAAGATAGGAGCTCATTTGTCCATAAGGGGAGGCCTTTGGAAAGCTTTAGATAGGGCGGAAGAAATGGGAGCCAGTTCTCTTCAAATTTTTTCAGGTTCGCCTCGTACTTGGAAAAATAGTTTCCGGAGTGACAAGGAAATTTCAAAATTTGTTGAAAAAAGAAAACTTCTTCAAATTCCGGTTTTCATTCATGCCAAATATCTAATCAACTTGGGAAGCAGCGAAAAAAGAATCGCTGATAATTCTTTTAATTCTCTTCGACACGATTTAATTTTGGCAGAAAAGATAGGGGCAGAGGGGGTTGTTTTTCATCCGCGAGGTAAGATAAATCCTTTGGTTAAAAATATTAAAAAGCTTTTGAACGAGTCGAGTTCAACTTTGATTGTTGAAAACACTGCTCAAAGCAGACTTTCTTTCGTCCACTCCATTTTAAAGAAGGTTTCTTCTTCCCGTTTAAAGTTCTGCCTTGACACGGCTCACGCTTTTGAAGCGGGCTATAGTCTTAATACTCCAAAGGGCAGGAAGGCTTTGTTTTCCGATATCAAAAAAGCGGGAGTTGAAAAGTTGTCGGTTGTTCATGTTAATGATTCTAAAACGAAAGCGGGCTCTAAAAATGACAAGCATGAAAATATCGGCAAAGGAAAGATAGGAAAAGAATCCTTTTTCCTTTTTTTAAACCATCCTTTTACCTCTTGCCTTCCTTTTATTCTTGAAACACCGGGATTTGATCAAAAAGGTCCGGACGAAAAAAACATAAATATTTTAAAGGACTTCAAAGGGCGGAACTTATCCAGAGATTTTTATAACCGGGAGACCCCAAAGGTAGCTCGAGATTTAGTGGGAAAATTTTTGACAGTTCGAGACAAAGGTATTTTTAAAGCGGGGGTAATTTCGGAAACGGAGGCATATTTAGGGCCTGAAGACGGAGCGTCTCATGCTCGTTTTGGAAAAACAAAAAGATCAAAAATCATGTGGGAAAAACCCGGACTTATCTACATCTATCTTGTCTACGGGATGCACCACTGTTTTAATATCGTGGCTCATCCGAAGGGAAAGGCTGGAGCGGTTCTTGTAAGATCCGTGAAGCCGGTGTTTGGAGTTGAAAGTAAAACTGATGGGCCGGGGAAGTTGTGTAGTGAGTTTGGGGTAGACATGAAAGACAGGGGGGTCGACATTGTAAAAGCTAAAAAATTTAATATTAAAGATGTTGGGTTGAAATTAAGACCAACAAAAAAGAAGAGAGTAGGAGTGGATTATGCCGGGGAGTGGGGGGATAAAAAGATGAGATTCGTCAGAAAGTAATTGACACAAAAGTTACCCTTTGCTATTTTTAAAGAAACGAGTTCAGGATTTTAGACGAAGAGGGAGGTGATAAAAATGGGGGAAAAGAAGGAGGAAGAGAAGAAGAGGAAGAAGTCGGAAGAGGGGGAGAAGAAACCCCTTCGCCCACCTCGCACTCGACGCGTCCGGGTTTTTAAATCCGTACGCCGGTAAGGTCGTTCATTAGAGGCCGAAGAGAAATCTTCGGCCATTTCTTTGGGTTCGGAAATTGTTGATATATAATTAAAAAATGAGTTAAAAAGCTGTTTAGTTATAAAAACATGAGCACTATAGATAAAATAAGAAGGGAGAGACTTAAAAAACTTGAAAATTTTAAGGAAAAAGGAGTTAACCCTTATCCCTCTCGAACTAAAAGAACTCACTCTATTAATGAAGTTTTAGCTGGTTTTGACAAGCTTTCTTCCGAAGAGAGAGAGGTTGTCTTAGCGGGTCGGATTCGATTAATAAGAGAACACGGCAAGATTACCTTTTTGGAGTTTGAGGACGGTTCGGGAGAGAGGCAGGAATCCGGACGGATACAAGCTTTTTTGTCGGAGGAAGAATTAGGAGAAGAATATCAGTTTTTTTTGGAAAACTTTGATCTTGGAGATTTCATAGAGATACGAGGCATTCTTTTTACCACTAAAACAGGAGAAAAGACGATCAAGGCGGAAGAGTATCGTATTTTATCCAAAGCCATAAGGCCGCTGCCGGAAAAGTGGCATGGTTTGGAAGACAAAGAGAAAAGATACCGAAAAAGATATCTTGACCTTGTGATGAATCCGGAGGTTAAAAAAGTCTTTCAAAAAAGAACTAAAGTTTTGCGTCTCCTGCGTGAATATTTAGGCCAGCGAGGATTTATGGAAGTTGAAACACCAATACTCCAACCTCTTTACGGAGGAGCTTCAGCTAAACCTTTTATCACCCGCCTTGATTCCTTGGACATGGAGATGTATTTACGCATCTCTGATGAACTTTATCTTAAAAGGTTGATTGTTGGAGGATTTCCTAAAGTTTATGAAGTATCCAAAGATTTTAGAAATGAAGGAATAGATCGTCAGCACAATCCGGAGTTTACTCAAATAGAGTTTTACTGGGCTTATGCCGACTACGAAGATTTAATGGATTTTACGGAAGATATGTTGACTTCCGTGATTAAAGAGGTCTGCGGGAAATTAAAAATTGAGTACGGAGAGGAAGTACTTGATTTTTCTTCTCCTTGGCCGCGGTTGACTTACAGGGAGGCTATTCTCGAACATACGGGGATTGATGTAGACAAGGTGAGGACCGAGGAAGATCTTAAAGAGATTATCTCAAACAAGTTTTCTGATTTTAGCTTTGAAGATCTGGTTGGATATGGATCTACCTTAGACTCTCTTTACAAGGAGTATGTCCGTCCTAAATTGATTCAGCCCTGTTTTCTTGTTGATCATCCGGCTGATTTGATGCCCCTTGCTAAAAGGAAAGATGAGGACCCTTTTAAGATAGAGAGTTTTCAACTTTTGGTTTACGGATATGAGTTAATAAAAGCCTATAGCGAATTAAACGACCCCATTGATCAAAAAGAAAGATGGTTGGCTCAGGAAGGCCTTGCCAAAAAAGGACTAGAAGAACACGAGGTTTTAGACGAAGATTACATTGAAGCTTTGGAGTATGGGATGCCACCGACGGCTGGTTGGGGAATGGGCATTGACCGTTTAACCGCCATACTTACCAACCAACACTCCATTAGAGATGTTATCTTTTTCCCTTTTATGAGACCTAAAGACGAGTAAGATATGCTGGATATAGAAACAATTAGAAAAAAAAGAAAAAAAGTGGAAGAGTCTCTTGAAAAAAGAAAAAAAGAGGTTGACTTGGATGTTGTTTTGGAACTTGACGAAAAAAGGAGGGAATTAATTCCCAAAATTGAAAAACTCAGGGCTCGAATTAATGAAATTTCAGAAGGGGGCAGACCCACCGAAGAAGAAATCAAAAAAGCAAAAGAGATTAAAAAGCAAATAAAAAGATTGGAACCGGAACTTGAAGAGGTTGAAGAAAAACTGCAGGAGAACCTTTTTAAAATTCCTAACCTTTTACACCCCTCGGTTCCCGAAGGAAAAGATGAAAACGACAACCAAGTTTTGCGGAAATGGAAAGAGCCAAGAAAGTTTGATTTTCCTCCCAGAGATCACCTTGAGCTTGGCAGGGGGCTTGACATTATTGACACCGAATCTTCTGCTAAAGTTTCCGGTTCAAGGTTTTGCTATCTTAAAAACGAAGCGGTTTTTTTACAGTTTGCGCTTGTCAGGTGGGCTTTTAAAGTTTTAACCGATAAGAAAATACTGGGCAAGATAGCAAAAGAGATGCAGGTTGCCTTAAAGTCTTTTGTTCCGGTTATCCCTCCTATGATGGTTAAAGAAGAAATCATGAAAAAAATGGCCCGTCTTGAGCCGGCCGAGGACAAGTTCCGAACTCAAATTGACGGGTTGTATCTTGTCGGCAGCGCAGAACATTCTTTGGGCCCCATATTTTTAAATGAAACTCTCGATGAAGAAGAAATGCCTCAGCGTTTTGTCGGTTATTCAACTTCTTTTAGAAGGGAGGCGGGATCTTATGGTAAAGATACGCGCGGGATTTTAAGAGTTCATCAATTTGATAAGTTGGAAATGGAAAGTTTCACCACTCCCGAGGTTTCTGAAAAGGAACAGGATTTTTTAATAGCAATCCAGGAATATCTTATGCAGCAGCTGGGGATTCCTTACCGCGTTGTAGCCATTTGTACAGGAGACATGGGAGATCCGGATTACAGGCAGGTGGACATAGAAGCTTGGCTTCCAGCTCAAGGAAAGTATCGTGAGACTCACACTGCTGACTTGATGACCGACTATCAATCGCGGCGGCTTAATACTAAAGTTAGAAGAAAAAACGGAGAGAGGGAGTTAGTACACATGAATGACGCTACCGCTTTTGCGATAGGAAGGACCCTGATTGCTATTTTAGAAAATTATCAAAACAAGGACGGCTCGGTGGAAGTCCCCCGGGTTTTACAAAAATACGCCGGGTTTAAAAAGATAAGTAAAAAATGACTCCCTCTTTTAAAGAAAGCGATAAGAAAGATGAGAAATCGATTTTGATTCTTCATGGTTGGAAAAGCTCCAAGGAGAAATGGCAGGGGGTTAAAAAAGACTTAGAGCGAGAGGGCTTTAAATGTGTGATACCCGATATCCCGGGTTTTAAAAAAGAAAACGAATTAAAAAAACCGTGGGAAGTGGAAGATTTTTACGAATGGCTTCTGGGTTTTGTGAAAAAAAAAGAGGTTACCCGCCCCTTTTTTCTTGTGGGCCACTCTTTCGGGGGCGGCTTAGCTGTTAAACTGGCGGCGGAGAAGCCTTCCTGGGTTGAAAAGATGATTCTTGTTTCTCCTGCTGTTTTCAGAGAGAAGTCAAACAGAGTGAAATTTTTAAATCAATTTTCTTGTTTTTTGAAAAAACTTCGATTTTTACCCGGCTACCAATGGTTGAGAGAAAAAATTTATTATCATGTTTTAAAAACACCTGACTATTTAGCTGCGGAAGGATTCCTTAGGGAAACTTTTCGAAACATCATCCGGGAGGATCTTTCCGAGTTGTTGGATAAGGTAAACAGGGAAACTCTTTTAATCTGGGGGGAAAAAGATAAAGCTGTTCCTCTTTCGGCGGGAAGAAAAATTGTCTCCAGGCTTTCTTCGGGAAGGTTGGAAATAATTAAAAATGCAGGTCACTCTCCTTACAGAGAAAAAAGAAAGGAGTTTGTTTCTCTCGTTGTTTCTTTTTTTAAAAATATATGAAATTAAAAAGATTTGCTAAAAAAATTATCCCAGAAGAGTTGATTCTTTTTTATCACCGGATTATCTCTATTCTGGCCGGCTTTTTTTATGGTTTTCCTTCCAGGAAAATAGTAGTTATCGGTGTCACCGGTACCAAGGGTAAAACAACAACTTCTACTTTTATCTGGTCCTGTCTCAATGAAGCCGGTATTAAAACCGGTCTTGTGAGTTCTGCTCAAATTGCGTTGGGAGATAAGGCAAAAATTAACGATCTTCACATGACGATGCCTGGTCGGTTTATTCTAAAAGGTCTTCTTTGCAGGATGGCAAAGAAAGGATGTCAAGTTTGTGTAATTGAGACAACTTCTGAGGGAATAAAGCAGGGGCGGCACATCGGCGTTTCATATGACGTGGCGGTTTTTACGAATTTAAGCCCCGAACATCTTCTTTCCCACGGGGGAAGTTTTGAAAAATACAAAAAGGCCAAAGGCAAGATGTTTTCTGTCCTTAAGAAGTATCCGAGTAAAAAGGTGGAAGGCAAAGAAGTGCCAAAGACGATTATTGTTAATAAGGATGATGAGGCTGCAGAATACTTTTTGAATTTTTGGGCTGAAAGGAAGATTACTTTCGGGATGGGTGAAGGGGCCGACTTCAAGGCTAATATTATTTCTTCAGATAAAGAAGGAGTTGTTTTTTCTGTAAACTCCAAGGTTTACGAGCTACGTGTGGTGGGCGAGTTTAACATTAGAAATGCTCTTCCCGCTGTGGCGCTTGGTTCTATTTTTGATATATCTCGGGAAGAAATAAGAAGGGGGCTTAAAAAAGTGAGGGTGATCCCGGGGAGGATGGAAAGAATAGAGGAGGGGCAGGATTTTTCTGTTTTAATAGATTATGCTCATGAAGAAAAAAGCATGCAAAAAGCGGTTCAAGCAGCTCGAAAAATAAGCGGGAAAGGAAAGGTGATAGTCCTTTTGGGAGCGGAAGGGGGAGGAAGAGATAAAAGAAAAAGACCGGCCATGGGAAGAGTGGTTGGGAAACTCGCGGATTACGTGGTCGTAAGCAACGTGGATCCTTATTTCGACGATCCTCAGGAAATTTTAGAAGATATCGCTCAATCTGTGGAAAGAGAGGGCAAGGCAAGAGGTAGGGATCTTTTTGTTATTGCCAACAGAGAAAAGGGAATTAGAAAATCTCTTCTTTTGGCAAAACCGGAGGACGTAGTTTTAATTACCGGCAAAGGCGCAGAGCAAAGTATTTCAATAAAAGGGGAGGTATTCGACTGGGACGATCGGGAGATAACCAAGAAGGAATTAAGAAAAATAATATGAACTCTTTACTTAAATACTTTTTACTTGTTTTTTGGTCAGTTTGGATTACAAAACGAGTCCTTTTCTATCTTTATTGGTGGCAGTTTAAGGGATATATGATTAAGAGGGCGGGGGAAGAAGTTAAAAGAAGGCCGTCCGTTTTTTTTCAGAAATCTTTCTTTCCTGCTCTTTTTCTTTTGGCTGGAATGTTAATGGGTGGAGGAGTTTATTGGAAGGCGGGTGTGGTTTTCTTTTATTTTTTACTTTTTTCTTATGCTGTTTTCCAGTTGGTTAAAAGAAAGTGGGTTTATCCGGAGATGACAAAAAAGATGATTCTTTTAACGGGTGTTACTTTTTTAGCTCTTTTTTTGCCCGTTCTCTTTTTTCTGTCTGTAATTTTTCGCTACGTTTTGTTTTTAGAAATTTTTCTTTTACTCTTTGTTCTTTTTTGGGGAGGGTTGGTTGAAATTCCGGTTCATTTTGCAAAGAACCATCTGAAGCACAGGGCAAAAGAAAAAAGAAAAATAATGAAAGATTTGAAAGTGGTGGGGATCACCGGTTCTTTTGGGAAAAGCTCCACCAAAGAGTTTCTTTACGAGTTGGTTGAAGATAATTTTTTCGCCTTGAAAACAGATGAAAATTTGAATACGGACATAGGGATCGCAAAAAAGATTTTAAAAGATTTGAAAAAACAACATGAGCTTTTTGTGGTCGAGATGGGAGCTCATCAAAAAGGACAAATCAAAGCTTCCTGCCGGATAGCAAGGCCCGATGTTGCAGTTTTAACCGGGATAGGAAAGCAGCACCTGGCTCTTTTTGGTTCTTTAAAAAAGACAGTGGAAGCCAAATTCGAACTTGTTGATTCACTGAAGCCTCACTCTACTGTTTTTTTAAATGGCGAAAATGCTTTATTGAAAGAGAAAATTAAAGATGAAGCTTACAAAGACTTAAGCAAGATTTTTTGCACCATAGAAAAGGGTGGTAATTTTTCTGCCAGAAATATACAAACTCTTAAGGGCCGACTCTCCTTTAACTTTTATCAAGATGATAAAAATTTAGGGAGGATGGAAGCTCCTCTTGTAGGTCGTCAAAACATTACGAATTTAATTTTGGCTTTGGCCTGCGCTTTTTGGCTTGGGGTTTCTTTTGAAGATCTTCAAAAGAAGGTTCGCAACTTGCAGCCTTTAGAAAAAACCATGAAAGTTAAAAAGGGCAGGGGAGGGGTGGATGTTTTAGACGATACTTATTCGGCCAGCCCGAAAGGAGTGGAAGCTGCTCTTTCGCACTTAAGACATTGGGAAGGGAAAAAGGTTGTCGTTATGCCCTGCCTTATTGAACTGGGGAAGGAATCCGAGGTGTTGCATGAAAAGTTAGGGGAGAAGATAGGAGAAGTTTGTGATTTGATGATTGTAACTAATGATGATTACTTTAAATTCTTGCGAAGCGGAGCTTTGGCTTCGGGGATGAAAGAAGAAAATATCTTGCAGGTAAGAAATGTTGAAGAAATTAAAAAAAAGATAAAACCGTTTTTAAAAGAAGGTAACATCGTTCTTTTGGAAAGCCGGGTTCCGGACCAAGTAATAGATTTTTTAAACACTTGAGTTTTATGCCGAGACCAATTTTTACAAGTTTATCCCCTAATACAGAAAAAGAAGACGCACTTTTAGCGCTCCGGCTTCTTTTTTCACCCGGTCGATGGGTGAAAGGCAAGGCGGAGGAAGAGTTAAAAGAGCTTTTTAACACTTTTTTAGGAAAAAGACGTGTATTTCTTCTTAACAGCGGAAGAAGTGCTTTAATGGTGCTTTTAAAAGCCTTAAACTTTGAAGAAAAAAGTGAGGTTATTGTGCAAGGTTTTACCTGCAACGCTTTGATAAATCCAATTAAATGGAGTAATCTTTCTCCTGTTTATGTGGATATAAGAAGGGGGAGTCTTTGTATGGATCCTTTAAAACTAAAGAAGAAAATTTCTTCTCGTACAAAGGCGGTGATAGTCCAGCACACCTTCGGTTATCCAGCAGAAATAGAGAAAATAAGAAAGATATGCAATGAAAATAATTTGGTGTTGATTGAGGACTGCGCCCACGCCTTGGGGGGAAGTAGGGGAGAAAAAAAGCTTGGCACTTTTGGAGATGCTTCCTTTTTCAGCCTGGGAAGAAACAAAATTATATCGTCTGTTTTCGGAGGGGTTTTGGTTGTAAACAGCAACGATTTGGCAAAAAAGGTTGAAAAAAAATTCGGCAAAATTTCTTATCCTTCTATAAGGTGGACAATCGGTAAAATTTTACACCCAATATTTTTTACTTTTTTAGTGAAACCTCTTTTTTCAGTTTTTTCTGTTGGCAAAGGAATAATGTTGGTTTTACAAAGGCTAAATTTTTTTGGTCGCTCTGTAAGTAAGAAGGAGAAAGAGGGAGAAAGGCCTAACTTTTTTCCTAAAAAAATGCCGAATAGCTTGGCAAAACTTGGTGTCTTACAGTTTCAAAAACTGGATAAGTTTATTGCCCGCCAACGTGAGACGGCGCGTTTTTACAGGGAAAACCTGCTTAGCGGGAAAGTAAGCCTAACTTCTTCTTCTCCCGGCCGTGTTTATATGCGCTTTCCGGTTTTGGTTAAAAACCGAGATACTGATAAAATATTAAAAGAGGCTAAAAAGAAAGAAATATATTTGGATGATGGATGGAGGGGGTTGCCCGTAGTACCGCCGGGCACCAATCAAGAAAAAATGGATTATTACTGGGGAGAGTGTCCGGTTGCTGAAAGAGTGGCTCGGGAAATAATTAATCTTCCAACCAACATTCATATTGACAAGAAGAAAGCGGAGAGAGTTGTTCAATTTTTAAATAGTGAACTTGAAGATGAAGGTTAAAGAAATCAAAAGCAAAAAAAGATGGGAGGGTTTTACATCTAAAGTTTCCGAAAGGACTTTTTTGCAGGCGTGGAACTGGGGAGAATTTCAGAAAAAAATGAAAAAAGAGGTTTGGCGCCTTGGAGTTTTTGAAGAAGATAATTTGGTGGGAGTTCTTTTTGCCTTTGAAGAAAAGGCTAAAAGAGGAAATCATCTTTTAGCCCCTCACGCTCCTCTTTTAAGAGTGCAAGATTATGAAAGGAAAATGAAAGCGTTTGAAGCGTTGTTTTTGAAGCTAAAGGAGATTGCTCGTCAAAGAAAAGTGAATTTTTTGCGGGTCGCTCCTGTTTTAGAAAGAAATGAAGAAAACAAAAAACTATTTTCTAATTTCGGTTTTAGAAAAGCGCCGATTCATGCCCATGCAGAGGTGACTTGGCAACTTGATCTCTCTTCTTCGAAAGAAGACCTTTTGATGGATATGAGAAAAAATACTCGATATTATATCAGAAAGGCGGGGCGCAACGAAAACATCTCAATTGAAAAAAGTAGCGAGATTGAAAGTCTTGAGGCGTTTAACGACCTGTACCGAAAAACCGTTAAAAGGCATGATTTTGTTCCTTTTTCTAAAGATTATGTAAAAAAAGAATTTCAAAGCTTTTCTGAAGACGATGGAGTAATGGTTTTCACGGGTAAACTTGAAGGACGGCCGGTAGTTTCTTCCATTGTTATCTTCTGGCAGGGTCGGGCTTTTTATCACCACGGAGCTTCGATTCCGGTGGACCCTCCGGTAAGTTACGGGGTTCAGTGGGAGATAATAAAAGAGGCAAAGAAAAGAGGCTGTAAGTTTTACAATTTTTGGGGGATAGCAGACATTGATCTCAAGGCGGAAGGAGCGAAAAAACATCCTTGGTGGGGGCTTACTCTTTTTAAGCAGGGGTTTGGAGGTTTTAAAGAAAGATACGTTAAAACCCAAGATCTGCCCCTTTCCGTTCTTTATTGGCCTAACTTTTTATTAGAAACAATAAGAAGAATTAAAAGAGGTTATTAATGATAAGTGCTAGACGAAAAAGTATTAAGAAAAAGAAGCCTTTTTACAAATTACGTTTGTTTTGGTTTTCCCTTTTGGTTCTTTTTCTTGTTTTGGGGACAAGCTATCTTTTGTTTTTTTCGTCAGTTTTTCAAATAGAAGAAATTGAAATTACTGGCAACGAAAAAGTGAAGAGCGAAAGAATAGAGGAAAGGGTTGTTCCTTTTTTGGACCACACCTTCCAGGTCGGCCCCTTTTTTGAGGGTGTGGGGCCGTGGAAACTGTTTTCCACCCGGAGTATTTTTTTACTTGCAGGGAAAAGAATAGAAAAAGAGGTTATGGAGTTTTTTCCCCGGGTAGGAAAAGTGAAGGCGAAAAGACATTTTCCGGATAAAGTTGTTTTAGAGATTGAGGAAAGAGTTCCCTTTGCCGAGATATGCGAGAGGTCTGGTCGGTGCTTCGTGGTGGACGAGTCAAGCGTCGCTTTTGAGGAAAGTGCCTCTATTAAAGAAGAAAAAGGAGAAGGAGTTAAAATTTTGGAAGTTGAAAAAGAGGAGTTAACCGTAAAGCTGGAAGAAGAAAAAAGTGTCAATCTTGGAGAGGCAGCTATGGAATCTAGTTATCTGCAGGTGATAAGAAAAATTAAAACCGGCGTTGAAGAAGACACCGGTTTTAAAGTAAAAGATATTTATTATTCGGGAGAAAGAGTTAACGTAGAAACGGAAAGAGGGGTAAAACTTTATTTCAATCTGGAAAGAAACTCAGAAGACCAACTTCTTAATTTAAGCTTGGTTCTAAAAGAGAAGATTTCAGCTGAAGAATTGATGGAGTTGGAATACATAGATCTTCGATTCGGCAATAGAGTTTATTACAAATAAGCTATCTTATTCTGTAAACAAAGATAGAGTAACCAATTCTTTTTTCTAAACTCTTTTCCCCCAGCCAGGTGTAGTATTTTGTGTCTTCGGTGTGATCCGGTCTTGCTTCGGATTTTCCTCCCATAAGATGGGTTGCAGAAACGGCCAGCCAGGCCGGCTTTTTCATTTCTGAGGGGTTCTTTTTTCCATCCCACTTTTTATATTTTTCTCCCAAGTAGTAGGAGGCGCTTCCTCCTCCGAAATAGTCTACGTATATTTCTTCAATACCTTCTTTTTCCGTCCAGTCTTTTAATCTTTTTAGATCCTGCCCCCAGTCGAGGTTGGAGTCAACCGCATAAAGGTGACCCTTGGACGGTCCTCCTGCCAGCTCGTTATAGTAAGGAATAAAATGAGGATAGTGTTTGAAAACTGAGAAGGCCTGCCACGTGAGAAGAATGAAAAATGCCGCCCACCTTACTTTCAAAAAAGGTTCTTTGAGCCAGTTTCTACTTGACCCTGCTATCAAAAGAATTGTCAGGGGAATTACCGGAAGAAGATGCCTTATTCCAATGTTTAGGTTTCCAGTCAGCGTCATAAACCAGTAGAAAGCAACAAAGCCTAAAAGAGCTACTGAGGTGAAGTTGCGCTTCATGCAAGAAATGGTTTTTTCTACCGGGTTGTCTTTGAATTTTTTCAAAGTGACGGCTGAAAAGGCAATGGCAATAATGGTCAAGATGTGAAAACTGATAGGGATTTTAAGCAGCCAAAGCAGCGGAAAATATGAGAAGAAACTCTCTGCGGAAACCTGACCGAGGAAATAAGTGGTGTTGCCCCCAAAGCCTCTTTGATACACCATTCCTACTCCGAAAAGTTACTGAACCAACGGTCTTAAAATATTAATTTCTGATATTTTAGCCAGTGTTGGACCTAAGAAGGTTATGGGACTGCTTTCCAAACTTTTTAATATGTCCTCTTTTTGTCTTTCGGGTGGATAATTCCAAACAACGAAGATATAAACAAGATAGATAACTGCCAAAGCAATAAGGAATATTTTAAGAAGGAGAAAAAGAAGAGGCAGTAGTTTCTTTTTAGAAACTAGACTCCAAAGCAGGGTGCAAAAGAAAAAATAAGGAACAAGAAATACCGCGGTGAATTTAACCAGCTGGGTTATTCCCAAAACCACTCCGGCTATGATGATGTTTTTCGAAGAAGGTTTGTAAAAACTTCTAAGCAAGGTCCAAAAAGAAGCAAGAACTGCTACTGCAATGCCGACATCGGTGTTAACTAGTTGTCCGTGAGCGAGTAGAGTAGGAGAAAGGGAGTACAGCAAGACGGCGATCCAGGCCTCTTTTTCTCCCCACATGTCGCGGGCGAAAAAAAAGGTGATTCCTGCGCCTAATGCCAGAACTAAAACCATCGGCAGCCTGGTCCAAGTTACTATTTTATCTGGATTGTTGCCCGAGGAGTAAAGCAGTTTGTCTCCCAGGTCAAACTGGTGCCACCAGATGGAAGGATCAGACTTTTCCCACGTGTTGTGGGGAAAGTTTATCTTCGTAAAAAGCAGAGGGCTCCCGGCCACCATTTTTAAAAGGGGTGGGTGTTCGGGGTTGACTCTCATATCTTTTTTTAGAAGGTAAGAGTAGCCTGCGGGAATATGGGCTTTTTCATCGAAGGTCAATGTGTTTTCTTTAAGGCTGAAAAAAGATACTGCGCAAATAGCTAAAAGAAGCCCGCCTAGAAGAAAAATTGTTTTTTTCATTTTAATTCTTTTAATTTTTTAAAAAAGGAAATTAAAGATACGGCTTACTAAAAAGCCGTTTATTAATTCCCAGAATTTGGAAACGACAAAAAGAAGAGGAATGAAAATTATGACGAGAACAATAAGAGATCTTTGTTTTTTATTTTCCATGATTTCACCTTATTTTTCTAAGAAGAGCTTGAATGCTCTTTTCTTATAATACCAAAAATATTTCTTTTTTCCACGAAGTTAGCACTCTTGACATTGGATTGCTAATTTTGTTAAAATGATAATGAAAATTAAAAATCAGAAATGAAAGAAATAACCTCCAGACAAAGAGAAATACTAAAAAGGATTGTAGAAGAGTATGTGCTATCGGCTGAGCCGGTTTCTTCTTCCCTTTTGGAAGAAAGATATGACTTTGGAGTTTCTTCTGCCACCATTCGAAGTGAAATGAAAAAGATGCTCGATGCCGGTTATCTGACCCAACCTCATACTTCTGCTGGAAGGGTTCCAACAGACCAGGCTTACCGCTTCTTCATAGAAAAGGAAATGAAAAAAATGGAAGAGCTAGAGCTTGCTGAATTAAGAAGGAAGATGAATAGATTGAAGAAACTTGACGTTTGGGATATGCTTTCTGGAATGAGCCAGTTTTTAGCTTCAGAATCTTCTTATTTTTCCGTGAGTGGCTTGATAGAAAAATCTTTATTTTTCGAAGAGGGCTGGGAAGATGTTTTAAAAGAGCCGGAGTTTGAAGAGAAAGAATGCCTGGTCAGCTTTGCCCGTATGGTGAAAAAATTTGAAAAGGAGAAGAAAGAAATTGAAAGTATGCCGGAAGGAATAACACTTTATATCGGTTCGGAGAACCCCTGGAGCAGACTGCATGAATTCAGTGTTATTGTAGGTAAATGTCGCCTCAAGGGTGCAAAAGGTGTTTTTTCCCTTATGGGCCCCAAAAGAATGCCTTACTGGAAGAATATAAGGTTGGTTAAAAACGTTAAGTCTTTATTGGAAGAGTAGCTTATGGAAAAACAAAAAGAACAGAATCTTGAGGAGCTAAAAGAAAAAATTGAGAGTTATCGGAAGGAAAAAGATAAATATTTAGACGGGTGGAAAAGAGCGAGAGCCGATTTTCTTAATTACAAAAAAGAGGAAAGAGAAAGAATGAAGAAGTTTGTTAATTTTGCTAAAAAAGATCTTTTTGGCGAGCTTCTTTTGATTCTTGACTCTTTCAAGTTAGCGGAGAAAAGCTTGTCCGAAAAATTAAAAGAAAAGGAAGAGGTAAAAGGTCTGCTTCAAATTAAAAAGGAGTTGGAGAGATTTTTAAAGAAAGAAGGTGTAGAAAGAATCGATGTTTTGGGAGAAAAATATGATCCTTCTGTAGCAGAGGCAGTAGCGGGAGTGGAAAGAGAAGACCTGGAAGAAGATGTGGTAGCGGAGGTTGTGCGGGACGGATATACTTTTCAGGGAAGAATTTTAAGACCGGCCAAGGTTAAGGTAAGTAAATAATAAGTTATTTAACATTTAAATTTTCTCCTGTCGAAATCTATCAAAGAGGGAGGCAGGGTCGAAACATGGCTATCGTTCCAAGAAGACCTTTTGGGTTAGAAGACTTCTTTGAGGATTGGATGGAATGGCCGACTTTCGACGTTTCTAACTCGAGAAGAAGAACACTCTTGATGGATATTTATGAGGAAGACGATAATGTAGTGGCGGAAGTTGAGATGCCAGGCATGGAGCCAGAAGATGTGAACGTAGAATTCAAAGGAAACATCTTAAAGGTTGAAGCACAAAGAAAGGAAAAGAGAGAAGAAAAAGACGAAGAACGAGGTTATTATTGTAAAGAACTTTCCCAAGGTTATTATCGCAGAGCCGTTTCTCTTCCGGTTGAAGTGGAAGATGAAAAAGCGCAGGCTGAGATGAGGGATGGAGTATTGAGAATCGTTGTGCCGAAAGCGGAAGAAGAAAAGTTGGAAGAAAAAGGTACGAAGATAAAAGTTAAAAAAGGATAAACTAAAAAATAAATATGGCTAAAATTATAGGTATTGATCTGGGCACGACCTTCTCGGCAGCGGCTGTTGTAAAAGAAGGAGAACCGAAGATATTGGAAAACGCAGAAGGGGAACGAACTACCCCTTCTGTTGTTGCGGTTTCCAAGTCGGGTGAGCGTCTAGTCGGAAGGTTGGCCAGGAGACAACAAATTACAAATCCCGAAAACACCATTTTCGCGATTAAGAGGTTGATGGGAAGGCGGTTTGACGATCCCAAAACACAGGAATACATAGAAAAACTGCCCTACAAAGTTGAAAAAAGCGATAATGGAGGGGTGAAAGTGAAAATGGGAGACAGCTTTTACAAGCCCCCTGAAATTTCGGCTATGATTCTTCAAAAAATCAAAGAGGATGCGGAGAAGAAATTAGGAGAAGAAGTCGAAGAAGCTGTTGTTACCTGTCCTGCTTATTTTGATGACTCTCAGAGAAAAGCAACCAAAGTAGCGGGAGAAATAGCTGGTCTTAAAGTGAAAAGAGTTTTCAACGAACCTACAGCGGCTGCATTGGCTTACGGTTTGACGGAGAAAAAGGGAAGCAGAAAGGTTGTTGTTTATGACTTGGGAGGAGGTACATTTGACATTTCCATTTTAGAGGTTGGTGAAGATACCGTAGAAGTGGTGGCTACGGGGGGAGACACTCTTTTAGGCGGAGAAGACTTTGATCGGGAGATTATGAACTGGATTGCAGATAAGTTTAAAAAAGATGAAGGTATTGATTTATCCCAAGACCCCTTGGCTCTGCAGAGAATCAAAGAAGCGGCTGAAAAAGCAAAGATTGAGTTGTCGAGTGCACAGGAGACAGAGATCAATCTTCCCTTTATCACCTCCGGTGCGGAGGGGCCGAAACATCTACTTTACAAACTTACCAGAGGAAAGCTGGAAGAGCTGGTTGACAAATATGTTCAAAAATCTATTAAGTTGACCAAGAAAACTTTGAAAGAATCGGGGATGAAAAAGGAAGAAATCACTGACGTTATTCTCGTGGGCGGGCAAACAAGAATGCCCAAAATCCAAAAAGAAGTTGAAAGTTTATTCGGGAAGAAGCCAAAACACGACATTAATCCGGATGAAGTGGTAGCTATTGGAGCTGCGGTTCAGGCTGGTATCTTCCAGGGAGACGTTAAGGATGTTCTTCTTTTGGATGTTAGTCCGCTTTCTTTGGGCATTGAAACGTTGGGTGGTGTGAGTACCGTTCTCATTCCTAAAAATACCACTATCCCGACTTCAAAAAGCAAGGTTTTCTCAACTGCTGCCGACAATCAGACTTCGGTTGAAATTCATGTGGTTCAAGGTGAAAGGCCTATGGCCAAGGACAACAAGAGCTTAGGAAGATTTATTCTGGAAGGAATCCCGCCTGCTCCCAGGGGGGTGCCGAAAATAGAAGTCACCTTCGACATTGACGCTAACGGAATCTTGAATGTGTCGGCTAAGGATAAGGCGACGGGCAAGTCACAATCTATCAGAATTGAAGGGACATCAGGCTTGTCTGAAGAAGAGGTTGAAAAGATGAAAGAAGAAGCTGCAGAGCATGCCAAAGAAGACGAGAAAAAAAGAAAGTTGGCTGAGGTTAAAAATCAGGCTCACACTTTAATCTTTACTGCGGAGAAGACCATAAAAGATGCAGGAGATAAGATAGAAAACTTAGTAAAAGAGAAAATAGAAGAAAAGATAAAAGGCTTGGAGAAGATAAAAGAAAGTGATAATCTTGAAGAGATAAAGCAAAAAACAGAAGAGTTGTCAAAAGAGCTTCAGAAAGTTGGCGAAAAGATGTACAAAGAACAAAAAGATGAAGAAGACAAAGATACTCCTGAAGCTGAAGAGGGAGAGTACGAAGAAAAAGATGAAGAATAATTGTTTTTCCCCACCTGTATGGTGAGAGCCCTGCGGGTGGGGTGGTAATTTAATATCAATGAAGGATTATTACAAAATTTTGGGTGTTGACAGGGACGCAGATAAAGAGGAGATTAAAAAGGCCTACTACAAACTGGCTCACAAGCATCATCCTGACAAGGGAGGAGAAGAAGAGAAGTTCAAAGAGATAAACGAGGCTTATGAAGTTCTCTCCGACAGTGAGAAACGGGCTCAATACGACCGCTTTGGACGTACCTTCGAAGATGAGGGGCCAGGTTTTGCAGACAGGGACTTTGATCCCGGTAATTTCGGATTTGGCAGTTCGGGAGGTTTTCAAGGCGGGGTGGAGTTTGATATAGGTGATATTTTTGAAGAGTTTTTCTCTGGAACACGGCCAAAAAGAAGAAGAAAAGGGGCGGATATTAGGATTGACATCGAATTAGAGCTAGAAGAGGTCTTGACGGAACAAACCAAAAATATTTCTCTTTACAAGTTTATCCGTTGCCCCCGGTGTGAAGGAAGCGGAGCTGAACCGGACACTTCAGTCAAGGAATGTTTTACTTGTGGGGGAACGGGTCAGGTTCAAGAGGTGAAAAGGACCTTTTTAGGTTCTATGAGGCAGACTACTATTTGTCCGGAATGCGAAGGTGAAGGACATGTGCCAGAAGACCCCTGTAACGTATGCCGGGGCGATGGAAGAATTAAAAAAGACGTCAAGATGAAACTTGAGATTCCTGCCGGGGTAGATCACGAACAGGTTTTAAAAGTTAAAGCCCAAGGCCATGTGGGTAAAAAGGGGTTAAAACCAGGCGATCTTTATGTGCGGATATTAGTAAAAAAACACCCTGTTTTTAAACGAAAAGGGGATGACATCTATATCAAAAAAGAAATTCCTTTTTCTGCAGCTTGTTTGGGGGGTAAAGTAGAAGTTCCTAAATTGGGGAAAGGTAAAATTAAATTAAAAATTCCTAAAGGCACCTCCTCAGGTAAAGTTTTCAAAGTATCAAACAAAGGAATCCCTCATTTTTTAGGCATAGGAAGGGGAGATCAATACGTAGAAGTTAAAGTGAAGATCCCGAAAAAGCTGACCAAAAAACAGAAGGAGCTTTTAGAGGAGTTGAAAAAAGAAGGGATATAGGTTAAAGTTGGAATAGTTAGCGCCCGTAGCTCAGCCTGGCAGAGCAACAGCCTTTTAAGCTGCTGGTCGGGGGTTCGAATCCCTCCGGGCGCACAAATAAAAAGACTTTGAAAAAGAAGTCTTTTAATATTGACAAATTACTTTTATGTTGGTCCGCCACTTGGTGTGGCGCCGAAGGTTCTATAAGGCCTTCGGCATTAAACCTGCCAAGATCGCAGGCTTTGGCGTCAAGAAAAAGTACAGCGACTATCTGTAGCTTTTCTTTGACAGTCAGCAGAGCCTGACCCTCTGCTGACCTTCCCTCAGCTGATCCTGGGTTAACAAAGATCAAGCATTAGAACAGCTTGGCGCGCGCCAGGCTGTTTTTTTATTTCTCTAAAAACCTTTTACTTTCTTTAATTTTTTGTATAATGAGGTTAAGTATGAAAAAGCAACTCAAAAAAAGCTTCCTTTTTATTTTAACTGGCAGTTTGCTCATTTGTGGTGTCTTTTGGGGAGGGGTCCAGGTGGGAAGAAGCAGGAAGGCCTGTGATGTGTGTCCGCCAGAGGACATTAACTTTTCTCTGTTTTGGGAAACGTTGGACAAACTTAAAGACAAACACGTAGACCCAGAAAGAATAAGCGAGGAAAAAATACTTTACGGAGCTATTTCCGGGATGGTGGAGTCTCTGGATGATCCTTATACCGTATTTATGGACCCAACTGAAACTAAAAAGTTTCAAGAAAATATCTCGGGGACTTTTGAGGGGGTTGGAATGGAGGTGGGGAGAAGAAACGGTGATTTGCAGGTTATCGCTCCACTAGAAGGTACACCAGCTCAAAAAGCAGGTTTGAGAGCGGGGGATAAAATATTAGCGGTGGACGGAGAATCGACCAGAGATTTTACCTTAGATGAATTAGTGACTAAGATAAGGGGTGAAAAAGGGACTGATGTGAGCCTTACTATTTTCCGTTCTTCTTGGGAAGTTTCTAAAGATATAACAATCACCAGGGGAGTTATTGAAATTCCATCTTTGCGTTGGGAAAGGTTAAATTTTGAGGGCGAGCAAGACAAAAGTGGGAAGATTGCCTATATCAAGCTTTATCACTTTACAGAAAAAGCGGGCATTGATTTTGCCAGGACGGCGATTGAAATTTTAAGCTCAGGCACCGACCGTATCATTTTAGATTTAAGAAATAATCCGGGTGGTTATCTTGAAATTGCCCGGGACATATCCGGTTTCTTCTTAGAGAGGGGATCGTTGGTTACCATCGAGGATATGGGTGAAACTAAAAAAGAGTTTAAAACCAGGGGAGAGCCTCTTTTTCAAAACTGGCCGGTTGTAGTTCTTGTTAATCAAGGTTCTGCTTCCGGGTCGGAAATTTTAGCGGGGGCTTTGCGAGATAACAGAGGCATTCAGCTGATAGGAGAGACTACTTTTGGGAAAGGCTCTGTGCAGCAACTGACGAATTTAGACGGAGGATCTTCTCTTAAGGTCACGGTGGCTAAGTGGTTAACTCCCGAAGGAGAGACGATTCAGGAAAAAGGACTGGAGCCTGACGTAAAAGTGGAGGTGACTGAAGAGGATTTTGAAGAGGGCAGAGACCCTCAGTTAGAAAAGGCGGTGGATATTATAAGCAATCTTTAATTTTTAATTTATGAGAGTAATTTTGCTTCGGAGGATTGAAAACTTAGGAGATAAATATGAGGTGGTGGATGTTGCTTCTGGTTATGCAAGAAATTATCTTTTCCCTAAAAATTTAGCTAATGTAGCTGACGAGAAGAATTTAGAAGAACTGGAAAAAGAAAGAAAAAGTTGGCAGCAAGAAAAAGCTACGGAGAAAAAAGGAATCAAAAAACTTCTTAAAAAACTAGAAGGAGAAAAGATTAAAATATCTAAAAAGACAAATAAGGAAGGAAAGCTTTTCGGCTCGGTGGGAGAAAAAGAAATAAAAAAGGCTTTGGAAGAAAAAGGTCTTAAAATTCAAGAAGGGAAGATAGAGCTTGACGAACCTATTAAAGATTTGGGAGAGTGGGACGTTAGAATCTCTTTTCCTTATGATCTAGAGGTAATTGTGAAGTTGTTGGTTGAAGAGGAATAACATGGGAAAGAAAAAAAAGAAAAACAATCATCGGGAGGATTCAAGGAAGATAGAAAAAGGACGCTTTATTTTTGTAATAGGGGGGGTGATGTCTGGCATTGGAAAAGGGGTGGCGACTGCTTCTATAGGTAAAATACTTCAAGACAAGGGTTTCAAGGTGACAGCGGTTAAAATTGACCCCTACATTAATGTTGACGCAGGGACCATGAACCCCGTTGAGCACGGCGAAGTTTTTGTAACAGAGGATGGTATAGAATGTGATCAGGACGGAGGAAATTACGAACGATTTTTGGATATTAATTTTTCAGACGATAATTATATTACAACAGGTCGTGTCTATAAATCCGTAATCGAACGAGAGAGAAACTTGGGATACAGCGGAAGATGTGTTCAGGTTATGAGAGACATTCCCAGTGAGGTTATTTCCCGTCTTAAAAGATTAAGAAGAAAAACAGAAGCAGATTTCATTTTGGTTGAAATTGGAGGGACTGTCGGTGACCACGAAAACATCGTATTTTTGGAGGCAGCGAGGAGGCTTAAACTTTCGAACCCGGAAAGGGTTCTTTTTGTTTTAATAAGCTATTTACCTATTCCTTCTACTATTGGGGAGATGAAAACTAAGCCTACTCAACAGGCTTCAAAATGGTTGAGCATGGCTGGTATTCAACCGGATATAATTTTAGGAAGAGCCAAGGTTCCTCTAGATGATCCTCGTCGAGAAAAGATATCAAACTTTTGCAATGTTAAAAAAGAAGACGTTATTTCAGCCCCCGATGTGAAAGTAGTTTATGAGGTGCCGGTTAATTTTCAAAAAGAGAAAATAGGGGAGAAGATCTTAAACAAATTTGAGATAAAACCTCGGGAAAAAGATGGTTTAAAAAAGTGGAGGAAATTTTTATCTAATATTGAAAACTCTGAAAATCCGGTGAAAATAGCATTGGTGGGAAAGTATTTTCAAACAGGAAATTTTGTTTTAAAAGATTCTTATATTTCTGTTATAGAATCCGTTAAGCATGCTGCTTGGTCTTATCAAAGAAAACCGGACATACATTGGGTTTCAGCTGAAAAATATGAAAAAAACCCCTCCAAAACAAAAGAACTTTCTTCTTACGATGGTATTATAGTTCTGGGTGGTTTTGGAAAAAGAGGTGTGGAAGGGAAGATAAAAGCTATCGAATACGCCCGTGAAAAAAAGATACCCCTTTTGGGTCTTTGTTTAGGACTTCAACTGGCGGTGATAGAGTTTGCTCGTAACGTATGCGGCATTAAGAGGGCAACCTCAACTGAGTTTGAGCCTGAAACAGAAGAGCCTGTGATTGATATGATGCTGGAGCAAAAAAATTTGATAAAAGAGAATAGATATGGAGGGACGATGCGTCTTGGGGGTTACGAGTGCCGCCTTAAGAAGGGGACCAAAACCCGGAGATCTTATGGTGAAGAAATTATTTACGAGAGACATCGACACCGGTATGAGCTGAACAATAAATACAGAGATGTTTTAAGAGAAAACGGTATGATAATGGCGGGGGTGAATCCTAAAAGAGATTTGGTTGAGATTATAGAATTAAAAAAGCATCCCTTTTTAATAGGGACGCAATTTCATCCAGAATTCAAATCAAGGCCTCTCAGACCCCATCCTTTGTTTAAGTCTTTTGTAAGTGCTTCACTTACTCAACGTAAAAAGAGGAAAAGTTAGATTACGTTGACAATCTTTTTTTTCCGTGGCCTATTATCAAATCCTCTTATTCTTTTTGTTTGAAATCGAATAACTCCTTCTGCTACGGAGTAGAGCGTATCATCTCGTCCTTTTTTAACATTTTTCCCAGGCATAAACTTGGTTCCTCTTTGGCGTATGATAACTTGTCCTGGTTTTACTTTCTGACCATCGTAAAGCTTGACTCCCAAATACTTTGGTTTAGAACCTTGATTTTGGCCCGATGCACTTTTTGATTTACTCGTTGCCATATGAATCTTTCTATTTATTACAAATTTATCCTAACAAAACTTGATTTTTTAATCAAGTGGTTGAAAGATTTTTACAAAAACCATAAGGCGGATATTATGTTAGCGGTTTTCGTTTTCCTTTCCTATCTGCTGTATGGTAACCTTTGTGAACTCT
>CAZTOB010000003.1:29163-51907 GCA_964615425.1 uncultured Candidatus Saccharibacteria bacterium
GCGGTTTTCGTTTTCCTTTTTTTCTTCTTGAGTTTTGGATTGGGCTATCTTTGGGGAGTGAGTCAGATGAAAGAGCCGATTATGTTTGAGTGATTGATACAAGGAAGTGTTTTTTGTCACACGCTATTCTTGGTTTAGTTCTTCAGAACCGTGAAATTTTTTATGGATCTCTCTTAATCTTTTGTCTGTTACATGGGTGTAAATTTGGGTGGTGCTTATATTTTTATGCCCTAAAAACTCTTGAATAGCTCTTAAATCAACCCCCTTTTTTAGGAGATCTGTGGCGAAACTGTGTCTAAGGACATGGGGGGTGGTAAAGTAGGGGAGACCTTCTTCAAGGGCATACTTTTTAACCCTTCTTTCTATACTTCTTATGGTTATCCGGGTGCCGGGGTTGCGTCCTCGAAAATTTATAAAAAGCGGTTTCTTGTTGTCGTTTCTTATTTCCAAATACTTTTTAATCCATTTAAGAGCTCTTTGGGAGAAATAAACGGTGCGGGGAGTGTTGCCCTTTCCCATAATGCTTATCTCGAGCCCTTCCTTTTTATTCAATTTGATTTGGTTTTTATTAAGCGCCGCTAACTCCGAAACCCGCATCCCGGTAGAAAATAATGTTTCTATCATTGCTCGATCTCTAAGGCCGGTCTTGGTCGAAGTGTCAGGAGCGTTTAAAAGTTTCTTTACTTGATCGAGTTCTAAAAAACGAAGTTTATCTTCACTTTTCTTTTTGGGTAGTTTTACCTTTTCTGGAGGCAACGACAGAATGTCTCTATCGGCAAAAAAGGTTAAAAAGGAGCGTAAGGCTGTTAAGTATGTGTTTTGGGTGGAACGCTTCAAAGGTTTGTTTGACTTTTTGGAGTATTGATTGGCAAGAGAAAGACGGTATTTCCATAATATTTCGTTAGTAATTTCATGGGGTTTTATATCTTTTATTTCTTCCTTTTTTAAAAAATTAAAAAACTTTTTCAGAAATCTTCTGTAATTTTCCTGGGTCTTTGGAGAAAGTCCTTTGGCTACCTCCAACCACTCCACGTAATCGTTCAAGTATTGGAAGAGAGGTTTTTGTCCCTTTTTCATTTTATTAGTTTTTAAAAGTCTATTAAGAAAGAAAGCTCGACTATTCCCATGTTAATACTTTAAGGATTGACTGTCAATCCCCTTCTCTTATTCCTTCGCTTTTTGAACCTTTTGTCTTATAAACCTATTTTATCGAAAAAATTCGGAAAGAAATTTTTCACATTCTCTTTTTCTTTCTTCCACTCTCTTATAAAAATGTCTCGCCTGGTATTGTATTGAATTTCAAAAAATTTTATAGTCGATCGAAAAATGTTTCTTATCCTCTCTTTTGCTTTTTCTTTCCTCCACTCTTTTAGAAGCCCTCCTGCTTTATTAAAGATAAGGGCAGAAGCGTTAGATTGGATTCTAAGCATTTTAGTTTCTCCTTCCTTGCTTCCTACTTGTGCGAAAGCCGGGGTGACGCAGAAGAAGAATGTAACGATTAAGATGCTGATGACTATAAGATCACTTGCCTTCATGGTTTGATAGCCTTTCTTTAGCTTTTTTAATTCGCACAAGGGTTCTTCTTTTACCCAACACTTTTGCAATTTCAAACGGTCCGGCTGAAGCTTTTTTCCCCGTTAAACTTACTCGGAAGGGCCAAAGAAGAAAACCGCGGTTACCTTCTTTCTTTAATTTTTCTCCAAACTTTTTGGATTCTGGAAGAAGAATTTTTTTCAACTCCCTTTTCCCCCAATTCTCTTTTTCTATTTTAGACAATAAGCTTATTAGCTTGTCAAGAGCTTGGGAAAGCTCTTTGTAGGACTGATCTTTCCAAAGCAAAAGGTCTAAAGAATAATCTAAGTCTTTTTTAAAGAAAAAACTGGTGAGGTCGGTAATCTCAGATAGTTTTTCCAATCTTTCCTTATAAAGGTCTACAATTTCCTCTAACGTATCCTCCGTTATTTTTTCTCCAGTTTCAATTATTTTGAAGCCTTCTTTATCTTTTTCCAAAAAATTATTTTCTAAAAGATAAGGAAGGCACTTTTTAGTTATTTCTTCCAAAGGTTTTTCTCTTATGTAATAGCCATTGAGATAATTGAGTCGGTTTCGATCGAAAATGGCGCCGGAACTTCTTACCCTTTCTAAAGAAAAATCTTCTATTAATTCTTCAAGAGAATATATTTCCTTTTGAGTTCCAGGGTTCCAGCCTAAAAAAGAGATAAAATTGACAAGGGCTTCCGGCAAATATCCTTCTTTTTTGAAATCTTTCACTGCTACAGTCCCCTTTCTTTTAGAAAGTTTACTCCGATCGGGGTCCAAAAGAAGAGGTAGGTGGGCGAATTTTGGAGTTTCTAAATCCAAAGCTTGGTATAAGAGGATTTGTTTAGGCGTGTTTGGTATGTGGTCTTCCCCTCTGATAACGTGAGTTATTCTCATTTCATAATCATCCACAACACAGGCGAAATTGTAAAGTGGAGAAGAAAAATCTTTTGCAATAACGAAGTCTCCGGTCAACTTGGTGTCAAACTCGATTTTTCCCCGCACTAAATCGTTGTACTCTAAATTTTTATCTGGAGCTTTGAAGCGGATTACGTATTCCTCTCCCCTTTTTATTTTTTCTCTAATCTCTTCTGACCTTAAATCTTCACAGTGGCCGTTGTAGACGGGAGGTTTTCCTATGCTTTTAAAATACTCTCTTTGAGCTTCAAGATCTTCTTCTTTGCAGAAACAATAATATGCTTTGTCACCTTCTAAAAGCTTCTTAAGATATTTTTTATACACCTCTCCTCTCTTGCTTTGTCGATACGGAGAGTATTCCCCTTTTTTCTTGGGTCCTTCGTCCCATTCTATACCCAGCCACCGTAGACTTTCTAAAATATCTTCCTCATATTCTTTTTTATATCTTTTTCTATCGGTATCTTCAATTCTTAAAACAAACACCCCTTGGTGTTTTCTTGTAAAAAGATAATTAAAGATAGCTCCTTGAGCGTTTCCTACGTGCAAGAAACCAGTAGGAGAAGGTGCAAAACGGGTTCTCACTTTTTCTTTTGAGTCAGCCACATCAATTCTTAATTATTTACCTTATTCTGAACGATATCCTCTCTTTTGTCAATTTCACTTTCTTAAGTGAGTATGTATTCCAAAAGATAATGAGCTATAATTTTAGCCGCCCTGGGTTTGGCAAAGTGGGAAATGTTTTGTCTCATTTTTTCCAAAACTTCTTCGTGTTCGATTAAGTAGTGGAGTTTTTCTAAAAAAAACTGAGGTGTTATATTCTTCTCTTCCAAAACCATAGCGGCGTTGAGCTCTTCCAGACGATAAGCATTTTCGTATTGATGATCTTGGGCTGATTCGGGAAGAGGAATTAAAATGAGGGCTTTACTTAAGCAGGCGGCTTCAAATATTACTCCGGATCCGGCCCGGCTTACAATTATGTCAGCGGAAAAAAAAGCTTCTTTGATTTTTTCTTCGTTCAAAAAGGACTCAGGATGGTAATAAGGGGATTGTTTTTCTTTCATAACCACCTGAGCTTCTTTTTTAACTTGTTTTATGTTTTTTGTTCCGCATTGGTGAACAACCTCGAACTTTTCTAAAAGTTGAGGAAGTATTAAAAGGATAAGGTCATTGATTCTTTGAGAACCTTGTGATCCTCCAATTACCAAGAGCACCGGCTTTTCACCGGAAAGATTGAACATTTTTTTGCTTTTTTGGGGTGTGCCTCCGAATATTTCTCTTCTGACAGGATTTCCAACCCTGATTGTCTTTTTAGGATTCAGATATTCTGTGTTGGGAAAAGAGACGAAGGTTTGAACGGCAAGCTTGGAGATAAAACGATTTGAAAGTCCGGGAACTGCGTCTGATTCGTGAGCAAAAATGGGTATTCCCAATATTTTCCCCCCCATAGCAACGGGTATGGATCCGTAACCTCCTTTGCTAAAAATAATCTCCGGGTTGATAGCAAGAAGGTGAAACAAGGTTTGGATGCAGCCGAAAATAAGTTTGAAGAAATCCAGGAAGTTTGAAAAGATAGATTTTACTGTGACGTATCTTCTTATTTTCCCGGCCGTTATTCCCCTCACTTTTACATCTTCTTGGGAAAGATAAAGCTCCACCCATTCGTCTTTTGGCCCAATGTAAAAAAGCTCTGTTTTTTGAGGAAGTAGTCTTTTGACTTCCCTAATTACAGCTATTAAAGGAAAAACGTGTCCGCCGCTTCCCCCTCCGGTTAAAACAACTTTTATCTTTTCTTCTTTCATTTTTGAGAAACAAGGTTGAATATTAAGCCCATCATGGCTAGCTCTGTTAAAAGGTGTGACCCCCCGTAACTTATGAAAGGAAGAGGAACTCCCGTAAGGGGAACGAGAGCTGTCATTGCTCCTATGTTTAAAAAAGCTTGAAGCGTTATCGTGCTTACCAGGGCTGGAGCTAGTATTTTAGTCATCTCATTTTTACTTTCGGATGATTTCATTTTTACTCTCATAAAAAGTAAAAGAAAAAGAATTATTATCATGCTTGCTCCAACCAAGCCTGTTTCTTCACACCACACTGAAAATATAGAGTCGGAGATAACATTCGGTAAATAACCGAACTTTTGACTGCTCAAACCGATTCCTTTTCCATAAATACCGCCTGATCCGATAGTAATCAAAGACTGTTTTATCTGATATCCGGCATCCATTGGATCTAAGCTTGGATTTAAAAACACGAGCAACCTTTGCATCCTGTAGGGGGCAAAAACAACCAAAGCTCCAGCTCCCACGGCAACTAACAGTCCTAAAATAAGTATATGTCTTAAAGGTACATCTGCCAAGAAATAAACCAAAAATGAAGCAGTGAAAGTGACGATAAGGGTGCTGAAATCGGGCTGAGCTAAGAGAATAATTCCTACCGGTAATAAGATAATCAAAAAACAAAAAAGATCTATTATTTTTTTTCTTTCTTTTTTAACTAGCCAGGTAGCCAGATAAAGGGGGAGTGTTATTTTCAATAGTTCAGCCGGCTGGAAAGAAAAACTCCCTATTTTCAACCATCTTGTAGCTCCGGATATTTTTAACCCCAGAGGCGGGATAAAAACTAGTGAGGACAAAAAGAGGTTTCCTAAAAAAAGGTATAAGCTTGCTTTTTTAATCCTGGAAAGAGGGATTAGGTAGAAAGATACGGCAAGAATGATTCCGGGAATGAGGCCGAAAAGAATTTGGTGCTTTATATAATAAAAAGGTGAATCAAAGCTCATTCCGCTTATGGGGGCTGAGACACTGAAAAGTATCAATCCTCCCAGAAGAAGCAAGAAGCTTACTAAACCGAGAAGAATTCTGTCAATTTTTTTTCTCTTGGCCATATTTTTTTACCCATTTTTTAAAAAGGTTTCCTCTTTGCTTGTAGTTTTTAAAAACTCCGAAACTAGGGGCAGCAGGGGAAAGAAGAACAGATTTCCCCCTTTTTGTTTTCTCATAAGCCCAGCGGACGGCCTCTTTCATCGAATCAGTTTGAAGAAAGTTTTTATTTGAAGAAAATTCTTGAATTTTTTCTTTGATTCTTTTTCCAGTGGGTGGAAAAAGAACAATATTATCCACGTTGCTTGATGCTATTTTCCGGGCCATCTGGTTGAAATTTTGTCCGGCCTCATATCCTCCTAAAATCAGAGTTTGGGTGTTTTTTATTGTTTCAAGTGCTAAAATAACAGGCTCAGGAAGAGTGGCAAGCGAGTCGTTGTAAAAATCGATTTTCTTGAACCGGCCGACAAACTCTAAACGATGTGGCAAGGGAGTAAAGTCAGTTATTCCCTTTTTAATTTTTTCTTTTTCAATTTTTAATATTTTTGCCACCCCTATTCCTGCCAGAGTATTAGAAAGATTAAATCTTCCTTTGAGCGGAACTTTTTCTTCTTTGATTATTTTTTCATCTTGGAAACAAAGCCAACCGTTTTTCAAACAAAGTTCTTTTTGTCTTTTTAGTGAGAAAGCTATTTTTTGGGCTTCTGACTTTTTGGCTATTTTTCGAACAGCTTTTTGGTCATAGTTATAAACTAGGTGGTCTTCTTGTTTTTGATTTATAATAATTTTTTCTTTGGCTTCTTTGTATTCTTTTAGATTTTCATAATAATCGAGGTGAGCAGGATAAAAATTCAAAAAAACAGCTATATCCACCCTGGTGTCTAAAAGTTGAAGTTGTCGAGCTGATAGTTCGTAGACAAAAATACTTTTTTCTCCTGCCTCGTCGAGGTATTTTAGCCTAGGTTCTCCAATGTTGCCTACCAAAAACACATTTTTCCGGGATTTTTTCAAAATAGAATAAACAATGGAGGCGGTCGTTCCCTTCCCCTTGGTTCCTGTGATTCCAATAATTTTCCCCGGACAGTTTTTGATGAAAAACTTATCTTGCGAAGTTATTTTTTGGTTTTCCCCCACCAAACTCCTTATTTTTCTCAAAGGAATGCCGGCTGTTTTGAAAATAACAGTTGCTTCATTTAAGGCTTCAAGATATTTTGCTCCCAAAAAAGATGTTTCTTGTTTTAAAACCCGTTGATCTTTTAAATTGAAATCTCTTAACTCTTTTTTATCGGCAATAATTATTCTCTTTTCAGGGAAGTGTTTTTTAAGATAAGAATAGGTGTCTTTCCCCTCTTTTCCGAAACCCAGCACCAGTAATTTTTCATTTTTCAAGTCTTTTAATTTCATAAGTTGACTTTTACGGGCTTTATTCTTTTGCCGAAAAAGAGCGAACCCAGCTTGGTAAATTTTTCTGTAAGGTCAGTGGTGTAGAAAACAACCTCTCCCCTGCCTTCGTTTTTTTGAGCAGAACCTTTCACTTTTTTTGCCAAGATGGGTCCTTCTTTTATTAGTTCTATTTCTCGAGGTAGAGATTTTTTAATCGTTTGCTCCAGAATACCAAAATGCGTGCATCCTAAAACTAAAACTTCGATGTTTTTTTCCAAAAGAGGCATTATATATTTTTTTACCGCCAATTCAGCTATCTTTGATTTTTCTTCTCCTTCTTCGACAATCGGTACTAAAAGAGGGGCGGGATTTTGAAAAACTTTTACCCCTGGCTTTCTTTTTTTAATTTCTTTTTTAAAAGCATTGGAGCGGATAGTCGCTTCCGTGCCTATAACACCGATTCTTTGAAAATCTCTGCTGGCTAGGTACGAAGCCACTGGCTTTACAACCCCGCTTGAATTTTTTGCTAAACTTTTGTCTCTTTTTTCCAAAAGAGGCAGGGCTTGACTGGATGCGGTATTGCAGGCGAGAATTTTTTTCTTTGCTCCCTTTTTTTCTAAAAATTTTAACCCTTCTTTTGTAAACTGATATATTGTTTCTTTACTCCTGGTTCCATAAGGGGCTCGGGCTGTGTCGCCCAGGTACAAAAAGTTTGCTTGGGGCATCTCATAAACCAGGTCTTTTAAAATATCTATCCCTCCGAAGCCGGAATCCAAAACTCCTATAATCATCTGTCATTGATTAAAATTGTTATCCCAACAGTCTAATGGTGACTCCCAAAATTGCTGCCATTATTCCTATAACCCAAAATCTCATGGTGACCTTGTAAGAGGGCCAGTTTTTTCCTTCAAAATGATGGTGTATCGGAGCAGCTTTAAAAACTTTTTTATTGAAGATTTTTTTAGAGAAAAGTTGAATAATGACGGAGGCGGATTCTATAACTAAAAGGAATCCGATGATGGGTAGAACCAGAACAGAATCTGTCAAAAAAGAAACTACTGTTAACGTAGTGCCTAAACCCAGAATACCCGTTTCTCCCATGTAGAATCTTGCAGGAGGAATGTTAAACCACAAAAAGGAAAGAAGTGCGCCGAGTATAACAGCACAAAAGGCGGCCAAATTAATTTGTCCCTGCCACAGTGCTATGACTCCGTAAGCACCGAAGATGGAGGCAAAGGCTCCTCCGGATAAACCATCCAGTCCGTCTATTACTCCTCCGGAATAGACAGCCATGTTGACTATTATGAAAAGGGGAATGTATAAAAAACCGAGATAAACTTCTCCATTTCCAGGTATGTGAATCGTGCGCCAGTCAAGTTTAAAGTAGAACCAAAGAGCTCCCACCACTCCGATTATAAAAACAAGAAGAAGTCGGTAGGTAAGTTTTAACCCTCCTCCTATGTATTTTCCAACTCCCGAAACAGTTAAAAAATCATCTGCCAAGCCTATAATTGACCCAGCTACGAGAGAAAAAATAGGAAGCCAGGTTTGGTTTCGAGAAAGAAAGTTTAATTTTCCAAAAATTGGAATATTAATGTGAGACAAAAGCCAGAAAAAAAGTGCCAAACCCAAACAGGTAACCCAGATCAATATGCCCCCACCCCGCGGCGTATTGGTTTCTTTTTCAAGATGATGTTCTCTAAAAACTGGAATATCCATTCCATCTATTGATTTTTCTCTAGCGTTTTTCTTCCAAAATTTGTGCTTATACAAAAAATGAGTCAAGGCCGGAGTTAAAAGAAGGGAACTTGTGAAACTTACTATTCCCAGGGTGAAAACTTTTAAAACGTCAAGTGTAAGATCTGGCATATGGTTACCATTTAAAATTATTTTCGGTCCAATTAATTAATTTTTCCATAGCAGAGAAGTTGTCTTCTGCTCCCAAAACCACATTAATAAGAAATCCGTTTGGCTTTTCTTGAACAATCAACAAGCATTCTTTAGCCTCCGGAGTTCGTCCAGTTTTCGCCAACACTATATTGTTTGTTTTTTCCAACAGTTCGTTTGTTGAATTCATTGTATGATGAAACCCCCCGTTTACTTGGTAAAGATCTCTGGATTTTGTTTGAGATGCTTGGATTGCAAGAGAAGGGTGAGTTAAAATCTCTTTTACTAATCTTACAAGATCCTCCGCGCTGGAAAAGTTTAGAGTCTCTCCTTCTTCGTCGGGGTCCAGGCCAGTAGGGTTGTAAAAGACAGTGCTCTCCATACCCAGTTTTTCTGCTTCTTTATTCATTTTTTCAACGAAACCATTAATATTTTCTTTTTCGGCTAAGGCGTAGGCAGCCCTGTTGCTTGACTCTACAAAAATTGAGTAGATAAGATCTTTGACATAAAAAGACTCTCCTTCTTTAAAAAAGTTGGGTTCTCCTTCTTTTCGGGCTGCTTCTTTAGAGAAAATTATTACATCATTAGGCTCATACTCTTTAAGCGAGACCCACCCAGTCATTAATTTAGTTAAGCTTGCGATGGGGAGTTTTTCGGAGGGGTTTTTTTGCCAAAGTATCTTGTCTTCCCCCTTTCTGTTGACATATATTGACGCAGCGGATTTACAGTTGAGACTTAACTCTTCCTGATTTTTGATGAAAACAGGCTTTGAGTTTTGATAATTTAGAGAAAGAGTTTTGCTTCTCACGTATGCGGTCTGATCATAATTTCGGAAGGAAATTTCTTTCAAAAAAAGCCTTTCGATTTCTCCTCTCATTAACCAAAAAAGAATAATCAAAACAAGTCCAAAGAAAAAAACAGCTGCAGCTCTTTTTTTCTCCGGTCTTAGTTTTTTAATCCAAGAAGGATTCATTTGTTCTTTTTGTAATTTTCAACTGATTTTTGAATAAATTCCTGAGCGCTTTTTTTTCCTTCCCACCCTTTTATTTCTACCCACTTTTCAGGTTCGAGATCTTTATAGTGTTCGAAAAAGTTTTTTATTTCAGCGAGAAGATACTCTGATACGTCTTCTAAGTCTCGTATATTTTTAAAACTCGGGTCAACGTTGTCAGCTGGTACGCAGAGAACTTTATCGTCTTTGCCCTTTTCATCTTCCATCCTCATTAGAGCTACGGGCCTTGAGGGGATGATGATTCCGGGAAGATGGGGTTGAGAAACTAAAATCAGCACATCAACCGGATCCCCATCGTCACACAGGGTTTGGGGAACCATACCGTAGTCTCCGGGATAAATCATAGATCCGAATAGGTCGCGGTCTAAAAAAAGAAGTCCTGTTTTTTTATCTAATTCGTATTTTTCCTTACTTCCCTTAGATGTTTCTACAATTACATTTATAATTTCAGGGAAATTTTTTGGCCCCGGTTCTAAAACCTCCCAAGATTTAATTTTTTGCATATTGTTTTAAATTATTTTGTTTATACCATTTTAAGACAAAACGAGGGTTGAGACAACTTTTATTTTTTCTCCTCTTTGATTTTAAGATGCAGTTCTTTAAGTTGTTTTTTGCTTATTTTCCCCGGCGCGTCCATAACTGATGTTTTTCCGCTGGCAGAAGCAGGGAAAGCCATAACCTCTCTTATGCTGGGTTCTCCAAGAACCGCCATAAGGAAACGGTCCAAACCAGGAGCAATTCCTCCGTGGGGAGGAACTCCGTATTCGAAGGCTTCCAAAAGATGTCCGAATTTCTCTTTTATTTCCTCTTTATTGTGCCCCAGGACCTTGAAAACGGTTTCCTGTACTTCAGGATCCGTTATTCTGATACTTCCCCCTCCGACTTCATATCCGTTTAAAACGAAATCGTGCTGCCAGGAAAGAACTTTCATCGGTTCTTTTTCTAAAAGATGGACCCATTCTTTTTTCGGGGCTGTAAAGGGATGGTGCATGGGGCTAATTTGTCTTTCTTCCGTTTTTTCAAAAAGAGGCCAGTCGACTATAAAGCAGAAAGCCAATTCGTCCGAGTCTTCCTTGTTGTTTCTTAGGTCAGGCTTATCTGTTTTCCATTTTTTCATGGCTTCCTTATAGGGAATACGAGGAAATGGTTTTTCTTTGATATGTTTTTCCGGGAAAACTTTTTCAATTATTTCGGTGAAAAGCTTCTCGGTTAATTTTAGAATTTCCTCTTGGCTTGTAAAAGAAATCTCCAAATCAAGTTGGGTAAATTCACCGTAAGCCCTATCGTGTCGGGGGTCTTCATCTCTGAAGCAGCGGGCAATTTGAAAATATTTTTCTATTCCAGCCACCATCAAGAGCTGCTTATATTGTTGAGGACTTTGGGGCAGGGCGTAAAATTTTCCTGGTTGAAGCCGGGAAGGAACCACGAAATCTCTTGCTCCTTCGGGAGTTGATTTGGTCAAAATGGGAGTTTCTACTTCTGTAAAATTTCTTTTGACTAAAAAGTCTCTTATTACTTTTGTGACTTCTTGTCTTTTCTCTAAATTTCTCTTAAGGCGCTCTCTTCTAAGGTCAAGATAACGGTACTCCAGTCTTTTTTCTTCGCTTATCTTGTGTCCATCGGTGTCTAGAGGGAAAGGAGGTGTTTTAGCTTTGGAAAGGATCTCTAGTTTTGAAGCTGAGACTTCTACCGTTCCTGTTTCAAGATCAGGATTGGTCATGCTTTTTGGTCTTTCTTTTACTTTTCCCTCTATTTCAACCACGTACTCGGGTTTTAAGTTTTGAGCTTTTTTAAAGCACCTTTTGTTTTTAGGAGAGAAAACAATTTGAAGGAATCCTTCCTTGTCTCGCAAGTCAGCAAATATTATTTTGCCGTGGGTTCGAATGGAATTAACCCATCCGAACAATTTAACCCTCTCCCCTACTTCCCCCGGGGTTTTGGATGTCATTGTCCTTTTCATGTTTTTTAAATTATTTTTAATAAAAAAGCGTCCTCAACTCAAAGCATGTGCTTTGAACTAAGGACGCTTTTAAAACGTGGTGCCACCTTATTTTTTTCTAACGTTACCGCTAGAAACTTATTATCCGCTTTTTGTACGGACTTGTCGCTGTAACGGGCGAACCCGGAAGGTTCTACTCTCTTTTTATAGATTTCTTCCTTCGGCTCTGGGGCGTCTTTCCCCTTCACTGCCTTTGAATTTACCTTACTCTAATGATTATTTTTGTCAAGATCTTATCTCCTTTAAAACTTTCTGAAGCTCTTTTTGACTTTTCTTTTCCCTGGGCTGGTTTAAAACCCACTGCATATTTTCAACGGGGTTTTTTACCGGATAAAGTTTGATATGAGCGTGGTCTACGTCCAACCCTTCCATGACCATAAAAACTCGTTCTGCCTTCAACCCCTTCTTTAATATCCTGGCTGTTTCTCGAACAGAAGTCATTAGGTTGCTGTATTCCTGTTTTGATATTTCCCATAATTTGGAGGTCAGGTGTTTTTTGGGCATAACTACCGTCATTCCTTTGACATTGGGCATAATGTCTAAAAAAGCTAAAAAGTCGTCACTTTCCCAGACTTTAACCGAGGGGAGTTCTCTTTTATTAATTTTGCAGAAAACGCAATCTTTTCGCATGATTTATCCTTCACCCTTTAAAAGCTTTATGCCAAGCCCTCCAATTCTTCCTCCACCTAGAATTGCTATTCCTGCGAAGACAGACCAACTTATAAGATTCAACATTTTGTTTATCTTTTCTAGGGGTAAAATGTTTCCTATGTTTTTTTGCAGTTGTTCTTCCATTACGACCTCCATTTGTTCTTCAAGGGTTAAGCTAGTTGTATTGTCGGTTGTTTCTTTTTGTGGGTCTCTTTCAGTGGAAGTAAAAACCCCGGGGGCTGATTTTTCTCCTGTGAATATTTGATAGGAGAAAAAGAGAGCGATAAGAATAATTCCCACCCCCGTGGTTAATAAGACAGCCCCAACCAAGTTTTTAATTTGAGGCTTCATTTTTTCAAGCTGTTAAATCTTCTTCATCTTCGTTATCTTTTTCCATCTCTTCCATTTCTTTTTCCATTCTTTCAATTTCTTCCATTTCATCATCTCTGTCATCTTCTTCTATTTCATTGTCGTCTTGAAAAGAAGTTTCTTCCTCCTCTTCCTCGTTTTCTATTACGGAAAGAGGTTTAGACTTTTTTCTTCCCTGAAGAAAGTAGTAGATTATTACTCCTAGGGAAAATGATCCGGCGACGGCTAAAAGTAAAGTTTCCATTTTTGTTTGTTTAGGTTAATAAGGTGTTTGTCTTTTTTACGACTCCGACCTTTTTGTCTATAATCATTTTATCAAATTATCAAAGACTTTGTAAATATCTCCCGCTCCCATAATCACAACGACGTCTCCATCTTCAACCTTTTCTTTTAAAAATGTTTTAATTTTTCTGAAATCTTTTACGAAATATTTGTTTTCTTTTTTCAAATTCAAACTCTCCATCAGCTTTTTCCCACTTACTTTTTTTTTGATGCTTTTTTCTTCTCTGCCTGCAACGTCATAAATCTCTGTTAATATCACTTTGTCTGTTTTATTGAAGCAGTCTTTGAATTCTTCGAAAAGGTAATGGGTTCTTTGATACTGGTGAGGCTGAAAGACAGTCCAGATCTTTCTGTTTTTGAATTCTTCTCTTGCAGCTTGAAGAGTTGATTTAATTTCAGAAGGATGGTGGGCGTAGTCGGAGACAAGGGTTATCTTTTTCCCTTTGATTTTAATTTTTTTTCTTTCAAACCTGCGCCATGCTCCTTTATACTGTGCCATCCCTTTTATGGCTGTTTTTTCATTAATACCTAGTTTTTGGGTTAAGGTAAGGGCTCCGAGTGCATTTTCCAAGTTGTGCCTGCCCGGAATTTTTAATTTATTTTTAAATTTACCGACCTCTTTTTGCTTAAAAGAAAAGAAACATACTTCAGCTTTGATTTTCTGAAAATCTTTTCTTTGGGTTAAAGATTTTATGTTCTTATCTTTCCTATTCAGAACAACAGCACCGTTTGATGGAACTTTTTTCCAAAAAGAAAGAAAGGTTTCTTTTATCTCCTCAAGGTTTTTGAAACAATCGAGATGCTCTCTGTCTATGTTTGTGGTTATAACAAACTCCGGTTGGTAATTAAGGAAAGCTTTTTTGTATTCATCTGCCTCTAAAATTAGCCAACGAGATTTTCCCTTTCGGAAGTTTTTATTTCCAAACTCTTTTAGATTTGTTCCGATGATAACGGTCGGATCGAAACCAGCTTTTATGAGAGCCAAGGAAAGAAAAGCGGTGGTTGTTCCTTTACCGTGGGCTCCGCTTACAGCGATAGTGCGGTATTTTTTTGTTAATTCTCCTACCTCTTCCGGGTAGGTTAAAACTTCTATTCTTAGCTTTTCCGCTTTTTTTATCTCTGGATTACTTTTAGGCACAGCAACGCTTTTAAAAACTTTTTCCGTCTTTTCATCCAGATTTTTTTTGTTATGTCCGATCGATATTCTAGCTCCTGCTTTTTTTAACCTTTCGGTTATGATGGAGGAATTTAAATCAGATCCGGTTACTTCTGCTCCTTCGGAGAGGTAGTAATAAGCTAGGGCTGAGATACCTATTCCCCCTATTCCAACAAAATGAACTTTTTTATTTTTCATCTTGAAGACGAGATGATTTTAATAAAATGTATTCTGGGCCGCTTCTTTTCAGCTTGCTTTCCATAATGTCGATACTTCTTGCGGGAAAGTTCACATTAACCCTTTCTTTTATTGTAGGCCTTTCTTCAATATCCATCCTTCTCCACTTCATTTTTCTGATTCTTCCCAGGGTGATGTGGGGAAGGTATTTTATACTTCGAGGCTTGTAGGAAGTATGTTTTTCGAGAGTTTCATCAACCCTCTTTTTTATTCGAAGTAAAGGTTTTTCCTTTTCGGTTAAAATCCAAACAAGTGAAGGGATTTTTCTTCCCGGAGGACCGTATTGTACTGACCGGGTCCTTATTTCGAAATTATTTTCTTCCTTGGAAATTTGTTCAACTTTTCTTTTTACCTTTTCCAATTCTTTCTGTCCCGTGTTTCCAAGAAAAGCTAAAGTCATGTGAAGGTCTTCTTTTTTGACCCACTTACAGGGAAGGTTGGGGTATTTTTTTTCTCCCAGGGAAAACAAACTTTCCTTTGTTTCCTCTGGAAGATTTATTGCAATAAAAACTCTTTTAGGCTTTGGCATTTTATTTATTTTTTATTCGCTTGTCTTTTTTTAATTATATAAGGGGTTGTGATAAAATTAAAGTAATGAAGGAGTCATATCTTTACAAAACTCTTAAAGGAAAAAAAGTTCAATGTCAAACCTGTTCTCATTTTTGTGTACTTGAACCGGGTGAGATAGGCAAATGCGGAGTTAGAAAAAATGAGAAGGGTAAACTTTTCGTCTTAAACTACGATAAGGTAAGAGATATCGCGGTGGATCCGATAGAGAAAAAGCCTCTTTATCATTTTTTTCCCGGCTCAAAAACTTTATCTGTTGCAACCGAGGGGTGCAATTTCTCTTGTGGAAATTGTTTAAACTGGCGCTCTTCACAGGGTCCTAAAATTGATAAAGAGATCAAAGGAAGAAACATCTCTCCGGAAAGGATCGTCAGTTTTGCTCTTGAGGAAAATTGTTCATCCATTGCTTATACCTACACCGAGCCGACTATTTTTCTAGAACTTGCCCTGGATACCATGAAGCTGGCAAAAAAAGAAGGATTGGCCAATATCTGGGTGACGAACGGTTTTATGTCCGAAGAAGCTTTAACCAATATTTCTCCCTTCTTGGACGCGGTTAATGTGGACTTAAAAAGCTTTGAAGATGAGTTCTATCAAAAAGTCTGTGGAGGAAGGTTGAAACCGGTTCTTTCAAACCTGAAAAAAATGAAAGAAGAAGATATATGGCTGGAGGTAACCACTCTCATCATACCCACTTTAAGTGATGACCCTGGAACTTTAAAAAGTTTGGCTCTTTTTATCAAGAAGGAGCTGGGCGAAGATGTTCCCTGGCACATTATCGGTTTTTCTGCCGGTATTTCTTGGAAGATGAAGGATTTGCCGGATGCTTCTTTTAAAGACTTGAAAAGAGCTTATAAAATAGGCAAAGAAGTTGGATTGGACTTTGTTTATGCGGGTAACTTTCCTGGATTGGATCTGGAAAGTACTTTTTGTCCGGAGTGCGGGGAAGTTATTATAAAAAGAAAAGGTTTTCAAGTGGAAAAGAAAATCGAAGGTCGAAAGTGCCCCAAATGTAATAAGGAAATAAACCTAATATTAAAATGATTTCTTTTGCTTGTTTTTCACCCCATCCCCCTCTTCTTTTGCCCGAAGTCGGCTCACAAGAGGACAAAAGAAAAGTTGGAAAAACGATCGCAGCCTTAAACGAGCTGGGAAAAAAAAGAGAAAAGTCTGGAGTGGAGAAAATAGTTGTTGCTTCTCCTCATAGGAAATGGGGTTTTGAGGTTCCTCTTCATTTTTTAGCTTCAGGATTTGAAGGAGAGGTGGAGAAATTACTTGTTGTGTCGGACTCTGCTCGGGATAATTTTAAAAAAGGGAAATCTTTTGCAGGGGAAATTAAAGGGGATGCTAAGTGGGGATTAATAGGGTCCGGGGATCTTTCCCATAAGTTGAAAAAGGAAGGACCTTACGGCTTTCATCCCCAGGGTCCAAAGTTTGACGAAACCTTTCGTGAAGCTTTGAAAGAGAAAAACGTTGAAAGAATAATGGGGTTGAAAAATGAGTTTCCCAAAGCTGCAGATTGCGGACTTCTCCCTTTTTCTTTTGTTTTGGGAGTTTTAGAAGAAAAAGAAGTAAATTGGAAACCCGAAATCTTGTCTTACGAAGGGCCCTTTGGAGTCGGATATTTGGTGGCTGATTTAATTGGGACCAGGACAAAATGAATCCTTACGTTAAATTGGCTCGCAAAGCTTTAAAAAAGTGGGTTAAAGACCATAAAGTTTTAAAAGTGAAAGACAATTCTTCTGAGCTTTTTTCCAAAAAACGAGGTGTTTTTGTCACCTTGAAGAAAGAAGGAAAACTAAGAGGATGTATGGGCACTTTTTTGCCGACGAAGAAAAATCTTGCCGAAGAAATTGCCTCTGTTGCCGCCTCGTCGGCTCAGGATCCTCGTTTTCCTCCTGTGATGGAAAATGAGTTATCGGAATTAAACATTGAAATTTACATTTTAGAAAAACCGGAGAGGGTGGAAAGCCTTTCTGAGTTGGATCCTGGAAAATATGGCCTCTTGGTTAAAAAGGATGGCAAAATTGGGATTTTACTACCTGGTCTTTCTACTATTAAAACTCCCGCCAAGCAGTTTAAGGCTGCTTGTCGAAAAGCAGGCATTGTTGACCTTGAAGACACCTCTCTTTTTAGGTTCGAAGCCCAAAAATTTACTGATTTTTCTTAAAATTAACCATGTATATTATAGAAACCACTCCGCTTACCAAGATTCCAGTTTCTTCTCCGCAAATTTTAACCTACTTTTCTTCTAAAAAAATTAAAAAAGGAACTCTTTTGTTCGTTCCTCTTCGGGGAAAACAAACCAGAGCCGTTGCTCTTTCTTGCTTGCCGGTCAAAAGAAAAAAACAGGAAGTAAAGACCAAGAATTTTAAACTTAAAAAGATAGGAAAGGTTTTAAGCGAAGATCCTGTTTTAAATTCTTCTCAGATTAGGTTTGCTTTTTGGATTCATTTTCATTATTTAAGTTCCTTGGGACTTGTTTTTCGTCTCTTTTTTCCTAGCCTTTTTTTAAAAAGAAAAACCACCTTTAGCGCGCCGCCTGTTTTAGAGAATGAATCAAAGAAGGAGAAAAAAGAAAAAAAGCCTTTACTTTTTTGGCAGGAAAATCGGCTGGATTTTTATCTTCAAAAAATAAAAAAATTTAAAGAGAAGGGCCAGGTTTTAATATTAGCTTCAGAAAAGTTGAGGGCAAGAGATATTTCTTCCCGGTTAAAAAAGGAAGGTATCAACCACGATTTTTTTGATAGTTCACTGAAAGGTTCGACCGAGCTTAAAATTTGGGAAAAGGTTAAAAGAGGTGAAACGAAAGTGGTTGTCGGCACTCGTTCTTCCATATTTTTACCCTTTTTTAACTTAAGTCTTTTAATCTTAGACCCAGAAGAAAGTCCTCATTTTAAGTCTTGGGATATGCATCCTAAATATCACACGAGAACCTTGGCTCGTGTTCTTTGCAAAATCGAAAAAGCTAAATTAATTTTAGGAACTTCCGTTCCTTCTTTAGAAAGCTATCTCAACGCAAAAAAAGGTATTTTTGAGAAAAAATTTTCAGGAAGGAACTTACGAGTTTCCAACCTTTCTGTTGTGGATATGAAAAAAGAGTTGAAGGATAGAGAATTTACAAATTTCAGTCGCAAACTGGAAGAAGAAATAACCTCCGTTTTAGAAAAAAGAGAAAAAAAGGCAAGGATTTTACTTTTTATCAATCGTAGAGGGCTTTCCACCTCCGTTTTTTGCCAGGAATGCGGGTGGTACAAGGAATGTGAAAAATGTACAGTCCCAATGGTTTTTCACCAGGACAAAGAAAACGGTCTTTTTATTTGTCATCACTGCGGCAAAGAAGATCCCCCTCCAGAAAAGTGCCCTAAGTGTGACAGTTGGAAAATGAAGTTTTATGGAGCGGGGACGCAGAAAATAGCTAAAGAGGTTGATAAAAAATTATTACCCGGAGGATATAAGTCGGGGCGTCTTGATTCCGATATCGCTTCTACGGAAAAAAGTCAAAGAAAGATTATCGAAGATTTTAAGGATGGAAAGTTCCAGGTATTGGTTGCCACCCAATCTTTTACTAAATTAGAATATTTTAATTTTAAAGAAAGGAAACTTGATTTTTCCGGGATTATGCTTTTAGACCCCTTGCTTAGCTTGGGAGGTTTTAGAGGAGAAAAAAGAGCTCTCGAATTTATATTAAAACTTAATGTTTTGAGTAAAAAGATTTTGGTTCAAACTTATGCTCCGGAGGCCAACATTATTGATTTTTTACAAGGAAAGACTTTGGAGAGCTTTTTAGACAATAAATTACGGGAAAGAGAAGTTCTTTCGTATCCTCCATTTTCTGAAGTTATACAACTTACCTTTTCTCATCGTAGTAACTGGGAAGCCAAAAAAAGACAGAAGAACTTTAAAAAAAGGTTAAAAAAAGCTTTGAAAAAAAATAATCTTGAAGATCATGTTTTTCTTCTTGGGCCCGCTCCAGGCTTTGTTTCGGAAGTAAAAGGTAAGCACGTTTGGCATCTTGTTTTAAAAGTTAAAAATAGAAAAAAGAAGACAAAAAAGCTTCTTTTAAAGATTATTCCCCGTGATTTTGAGGTGGACGTTAATCCCGAATCTCTTTTATGACCAACTTTTTTCTTTAAAAAACAGAGAAAAAAGAAAAATTAAAGCGGCGGAGATTATGATAATAGGTCCAGAAGCTAGGCTTAATTTTTTTGCCGCTAATGCTCCGCCTATGGTCGAAAAAGATCCAAAAATAATGCACAAGAAACGGTAACTTGAAAGTCTTGAACTGATATTTTTGGCCGCAGAAGCAGGAATAACAAAAAGAGCGGCGGTTAAAATAATTCCTACTATTTTTACCTCTAAGGCGGTCAAAAGTGCTATGGCAAGAAAATAAATTAGGTTTATTCTTTTAATTTTTACTCCTTTTCCTTGAGCTAGTTCTTCAGAGATGGTGGCCAAAACCATTTTTTTGTATATTTTTTCTACTGCAAAAAATATGACAAAGGTGGAAAAAAGAACTATCCAAAAATCTAATAAGGTGATGAGCTCTATTTCTCCCGCTACCACTTCTTCGGCATGAGACATCGGTAGAAGTAAAAATCCAATGGCAACTCCGGTGGCAAATATTATTCCCGTTAGTGCTTCTAAAGGAAGGTCTGTTTTTCTTTCCAGGTAAAGAATTAAAAAGACACCTACTAGAATTGACCCAAGAGCTCCCAAGAAGATGTTAAAGTTCCAAAGCAGACTGAGGGCGACTCCGGGCAGAGCAAGGTGCCCAAGGGGTCCTCCGATTAGCCCGAGTCGCTTGGAGATCATCAAGGATCCTAGATAGCCGGTTCCAGCTCCTAGAAGCCCTACGGTAATTAAAACAATTAAAAAACTCATTTGTGGTGCTTGTAAAATTTTATTTCATGTCCGTAAAGTTCTTCCAACCTTTCAGGGGTTAATATTTTTTCCGGCTTTCCGTAACAAAGCTTTGTCTTGTTAACACACAAGACATTATCGGAGTAGGCGAATACTATATTCATCTCGTGGGTAATGATGAGAATTGTAAGGTTTTTTTCTTTACCTATCTGATAAAGAAGAGAATAAATAGTTTCTCTTCCCTTAAGATCTATTCCTCCGGTTGGTTCGTCGAAAAGAAGAACCTCCGGTTCGGATAAAAGAGCCCACGCAATGAGCATTCTTTGAAACTCTCCCGAAGAAAGTGTTGAAGGTTTTTTGTCTAAAAATTTATCAGAAAGCCCGACTGAAATAAGTCTCTCCTTGACCTCTTTTTTGCTTTTGTTTTCTGAAAGTAAAAATTCTAAAATAGTAAGGGGCACCAGTTTAAAATTTTCTCTGGAAACACTTTCCGGAAGATAGCTTATCTTCATGTCTTTCCACCGTATTTCTCCTTGATAAGGAATGATACCCATAAGTGCTTTAAAAAGGGTACTCTTTCCGGCTCCGTTCGGACCTAAAACAGTTAACACCTCTCCTCTTTTAACACTGAAGTTGAGGTTTTTAATGACTTTCTCACCCCCTCTTTTTACGGTTAGATTTTTAACTTCAAGCAGGTTCATTTTAGAGCTCTAATTCTTTGTGGATTTCTTGCATTGCTTCCAAGGTTATTTTCACAAACTTTTCAAGTTTCAGTCCTAGATAAGGTTGACATTTTTTGATTACTTCTCTATCGGCTCCAGCAGCGAACCTTTTTTCCTCAAATCGGTTTAAGACGTTTTCCACTTTCAACTTTCTTATTGACCTTGAGGGCAAGACCAAGGTGGCGGCCACAATGAGACCGGTTAAAGGATCTACGCAGTAAAGAGCTTTAGCCATCAAACTTTCTGGTTCTATTTTGTGCATGTCGTTGTGAGTTAAGACAGCTTGGCATATTTTTTCTTCCACCCCTTTTCCCCTTAACATTTCAGCTCCTTTTTTGGAATGAAGTTCCGGGCTTTCTTTTGTTTTTTCATAGTCAATATCATGGAGAAGACCGGCTAAAGCCCATCTTTTTTCGTCTTTCCCAAATTTTTTGGCCAAAGCTTTCATCGCAGCCTCTACTGCAAAAGAATGCTTAATTAAATTTTTGTTTTCGATCTTTTTTTGAACTAAATGTAATGCTTCTTCCCTCTTCATTTTATTTTTTTCTAAGTGTTATAAAACTTCCTGTTTCCGGGAATCGACCATATTCCGGATATGGATTTTTTTGTTTCGTCTTTCTGGCGGAGAAAAAACGCTTGTATTGACAGAAAGTGCAGTATTTGGAGACTTCAATGTTTTTCCTGGAGACCCCTGAGTCAGTCAATTGGTCAAGAGCTGCTTGGGTCAGATCAAGATAAACCTTGTCATTTTTTCGGCAGGCATATTTTTTCCATTGGGAGTTTTCAAGCTTTTTTGAAAAATCTTTGTTTTCAAATCCATAGCAGCATTTTTTAATGTGCGGCCCTATTCCTACGATAAGGCTCTTTTTATTTTTCATTTTATCCACCGTGTTTTGTATAATTTTCTTTTTGACTCCTCTTCTTCCGGCGTGAATCGCCCCCACTATTTTTTTAACGGGGTTAAACATCAAAACAGGCAGACAGTCAGCGGTTTTAACCGCTATCACCTCTCCTCTTTTTTTGGAAATTAAGCCATCCACCCCCAGTTTTATATACCCGCTTGTTTTCTGAGAAGTATGGTGTATCTTTTTACCATGTATTTGTTCAGCTAAAACTAGATTTTCTTTTTTTGTTGTCTCTCCGGATTTTTTAAGACAATTTAGCAGGTTGTTAACCGCCTCCGGGTTGGTATAAAAATTAAAAGAGCCTTCTTTTACCTCCATTACTCCGTGTGTTATCTCCCGGAAGGATTTAAGGTTTTCAAATTGGATCATTTATACTCTTTTAAAATTTCAAAGTCTTTCTTTAACAAAGGAAGCTTGTTGGGGTTATAGGTAGCTACCGCTGGATGATAAAAGGGAATAATTTTTATTTCCTCGAGTAAGTTTTTTGCTTTGAAAACCTGTCCGTGTATTTTGCTTATCGCCTTAATTTGTCCTTGGAGGCCGTATTGATCCATGATAAAGTACATGGCGTGTCGTCCCAGGGGACACAAAACTTCAGGATCTATTATTTTTATCTGCCTTTTGAGATAAGGAGTGCATGCTTTTATTTCTTCTTCACGAGGATCTCTGTTGTTTGGAGGTCGACATTTCAAAATATTTGTGATGTAAACTTTTTCTCTGTCGATTCTGATGGACTCAAGTAGCTCGTTTAATATACTTCCCGCTTTTCCGCAAAAAGGGCGCCCGGTTGCGTCTTCATTAGCTCCGGGTCCTTCTCCGATAAACATTATCTTTGCTTCGTGAGATCCTTCCCCCACCACCGGTAGGTTTCTTTTCTGAAAAAGGGGGCATTTTTTACAATTGACTACTTCTTCTTTTATCTTTTTCATTTTTTCGTATTTATTCATATTGGTTTTCTTCTTCTAGTATTTTCTTAGCTTTTTGAACCTTACTTTCCGGCACCTGAATAGAGCGGGGGGTGAAAAAATTAATAGCGGGGAAATAACTTTCCCCTCCTTCTGTCACTTTGATCCAAACCTTAATCCCCCTTTTTTCTAAAAAGTTTTTAATTATTTCTGCCCTCCCCAGGCTCCCCACTATTTTAATTTGAACGAAGTCTTCATCTTTCATTGATTTATTTTAACAAAAAATTTAAAAATTGTTTAAAATGAAAAGCCGGTTGATCGACAACCGGCCTCTCCCCCTCTCACTGTATCGCCTTGACATTCTTGAAACCCCCAATCAAGCGTTCCAAGGGGCTTGCGAGCTCAACCTTTCCCCGGATGAAAACTCCGTTTTCCTCCCGGTGAAAGTCTGAAGGGGGGAACCCTGCTATTCTTAGGGCATCCTCTACCTGCCCTAAGACTTTATCCCGCTCTTTGCGGGATATTTTTTGCCT
>CAZTOB010000004.1:0-2136 GCA_964615425.1 uncultured Candidatus Saccharibacteria bacterium
CCTTCCACGTCAATTGCAACAGGCCCCTCTCTTTGGGCTGCCTCTCCAATAATTTTGTAGGAAAGAAGCACCACCTGAACTTCGTCTTTCCTAGATTTCACGTAACCCCAAATACTACCCCCGGGTCCATCTGCCGAAACAGGCATCATTCTCACGTTTTTAAACCAACATTGACTTTCCCACCCGCTTTCTTCTAATTTACCCCTGTAATAATCCTGAAAAGATTCTATTTTCCCCCCCGCCGCCTCGGAAGAATCAGTTTCAAACGTCCCCGACCACTCCCTGCCTTTTAAATCCACACTGCCGGAAAAATCAGCATCGGGCCCTTCAAGAAAAGAACCGTCGTAATAGAGAGCTTGTTCTTTTTCCACTATCTTGCTTTGAGACCAACCAACCCCCGGCCAAAGCTCCACCCTGTTTTCAAACCCCTCCTCTTCGGAAAAAGAAACCGCCACCTCCCCCCACTCTCTCCAGATATAGTTTTGGTAAATAATCAAACCAACAGAAAAAGACAAAAGGAAAATGATTACCAACCCTATCCACGTAGAAACTTTTTTTTCTTTCATAGTTTACTCGAAAACATTTCTCACCCAACCCATAAAATCACCCCAAACCCTTTCCCCTTCCCGCTTCATGTTAATTTCTTCCTCGGACGAATCCCATAAACTGGGAGAGGCTTCTTCTTTTTCTTCTTTTTTAATCACCACCACATTTTCCCCCGGTTTTTTGTAACCCTGCTCTCTGATTCTTTCCTCCCAGTACTCCTCCGTTTCGGCATCCGAGAGACCTTCTTCAAGCTGCTCTTTTTGTGTTTCCATTTCTTCTATTTTCCCCCGCAGCTCTTCTATCCGGGAAAGAACTTCTTTTCTTTTTTTTCCTATCTTCCAATTTGAAAACAATAATAAAATTGTTAGAATAAGTAAAAATACACCAAGAAAGGCGGAAAAAAATCTTTTTTCTCTTTTCTTCTTAATCATTTTAAAAAAATATGCATCCGCGAAAAAAACAAAAAATTTTAAAAGTTGTCTGGATAATCGTAGCAACTCTTACGGTGATAAGTATGCTGTCTTACTTAGTCCTGCCCTTATTATAACCTCCCGCCCGGTATTTTTCAAACAAGCCCCGCCTGAGTTCAGAAATAAAAAGATCAAGTTCGGGCAGATCCAAAAGCCAAGCCGATAAAAGATAAAAGGAAATCCCCGCCAGGGAAGAAAAACCGGCTTGAAGAAAAACGTTCCAAAAGGTTTCAAGAGGAAATAAAGAAGACAAGGGCCTTAAAAGAACCCAACTTGTCAGTCCGGACAGAAGAGATAACACCGCCGTCTTGCCGAAAGAAGCCAGTATTTCAAGTTCTTCTTTCGTTTTTGTTTCCTTAATGAGAAAATAAAGAAGAAACAAAAACTGAACAACCGTCGCCGAAGCCAGAGCCAGCGGGAAGGTGAGAACCTGAATATTCCCCTCCACCTTTAAAAAACGAGAAAAGGACTCTTCCAAAGCTCCACCCGGAGCCAGCCAACCCAAAAGAAGAAAAGAAAACCCCACCGTGACTATGAAATTAACCCCCTCGCTTAAAGCGGGGGTTGTCGGTTTTTGCAGAGAGTAAAGGACCTTCTTAAAAAGTAAAATAAAGCATGAAGCAAAAAGAACCCAGGCAAAAACACCCAAGCTGGCGGCGCTCAAACGGGTAGCCCTCCATCCCCATTTTCCACCCCCCAAAATCAACCTCACCACCTGGGCCCTCAAAACGAAAATTAAAACACCCAAGGGCAGGGCCAAAAACAAAATCATCCTGAAAACCTTGGCAAACTCTTTCCAAAAGCCCTCCTTGTCTCCTTGAGCCCATTTACGGGATAAAAGAGGAAAAACAGCCACGGAAAGAGGAGCTCCAATCAAACTCACGGGGGTTAATCCCAAATTCTTGCTTAAATTAAAAATAGCGATACTCCCGGAGGGAAGACGGGAAGCCAAAGCATTAACAACCAACCACGTCATCTGTAAAAAAAGAGCTCCAACGGAAGAAGGACCCATGATCTCTAAAACTTTCCTCAAACGATAGTTTTTAAAAGTTAAAAAAGGTTTCCACCTGAAACCTTCCTTTAAAACGCGTTGTGTCCGGTCAGTTCGCGGCCGATGATC
>CAZTOB010000004.1:2146-34979 GCA_964615425.1 uncultured Candidatus Saccharibacteria bacterium
CTTCCTTTAAAACCCCGGGAAGCTGAATCAAAAAATGGGCGGCTGCACCCAAAACAGCTCCAAACGCCAAACCTTCAAGGCCGAATCTGGGAGCAAGAAAAATAATACCTGCTATCACCCCTAAATTGTAAAAAAAAGGAGTCAGACTATAAAGAAGAAAACGATCGAAATACTGCAAAACCCCGGAAAAAACAGAACTTATAGCAAAAAGAATGGGAGTCAGAAAAATAATTCGGATCAAAACGACTGTTTTCGCTCTTTGAGCGGCCGAAAAACCGGGCGCCACCCATCCTACGAAAAATGGAGCAAGAACCATTCCCAAGAGAGAAAAAAAGCCAATAAAAACCAGAAAAAAGTTAAGTAGATTGTTGGTAAAAAGGAAAGCTTTTTTGCGGTTTTTTTCAAATTCTTCCGAAAAAACAGGCAAAAAAGCAACTCCGATCCCGGCGGTAACAAAAACAGCCCTTAAAAGGTCAGGAGCTCTAAAAGCCGCAAAATACATGTCCAAACTCTCCCCCGCTCCAAAAGTGCTGGCCAAAAGACGGTCCCTTACGATGCTAAGCAGACGGCTGAGAAAAGAGGAAAAAGCAATAAGGCCGGCCGCCCAGGCGACACTTTTAGTCTTGGAATTTAAAATCTTTTTTATCATCTTTTTCATTTTATCAAAACATAAAAGCCGCACAAAGCGGCTTTTAGTGGATAGATTGTAAGCCGGATTCTGTTTTAAGCAATCATTTATCTAGCCCCTGGGTTGCCCCAAGGATCAAGCGAACCACCAATTTTGTTCTTACACCCAAGTAGGGATTTGGCCGTTTCATTCCCGTATTTCTACGGGAATCACCCCGAAGGGCTGCTTGGCTCGCGCCTCGCACGTTTCTGTTCGCACCCCTAGCCTTACGACCGGCGGGCGTTACCCGCTACCCTTTCTAATTGCTCTTGCAAGATGCAACTAGATGAGTGTCCGGACTTTCCTCCCTGTAAAAACAGGGCGATTGCAACCTCTATCCACTAAAATTATACAAAAAATATCTCCTAACGTCAAGAGATAAGTTCTTATCCTCCACTTTCTTCTTTTTCCTCATCTTTTTCCGACTCGGGACGATCTTCTTTGCCTTCTTTCTTTTCCGGCTTTGCTTCTTCTTGTTTTTCTTCGACTTCTTGTTTTTCAGGTTTTTCTTCTACCTTCTCCTCCTCTTCTACTTCTTCTTCTATCTCAGGCTGCTCTTCTTCACCTTCTTTCTTTTCCGGTTTTGATTCTTCTTCTGATTTTTCTTCGCTGGGCGCTTTTTCTTTTTGTGGCGTCTCTTGCAACTCTTCTTTTCGAGCTTCTTTTTCAGGCAGATTGTGAACCGGCCTTTTTTCTCCTTTAACAACCCCTTCTGAAATTAAAAGGTTGTAAACGGTGTCTGAGGGCTTGGCCCCCACCGAAATCCAGTATTTTACCCTTTCCTCTTTAACGTTTACTTTTTTATTCAAAGGGTTAAAGGTGCCCACCACTTCTTTCGCATTTCCTCCCCTGGGAGGCGCTCCTTTTTCAACCACCACTATTTGAAAAAAGGGGTTGTTTTTCCTTCCCGCTCTTCTAAATCTGATTTTAAGCATAAATAATAATTATTTTTTTATTTCCCAATTTTTCTTCTGAAGACCTCTTTGAGCCGCTCTCTCCTCCGCCTCCTGCTTTGATGAACCTTCTCCTTTGGCTACCAGCTCCTCTCCGATAAAAAGACCGCACAGGAAGTGTTTGGCGTGATCGGGGCCCCATTCATTTAAGACCTTGTACTCCGGCGTTAAAGCCTCTTCTTCCTGGGCTTTTTCCTGAAACAGGGATTTGGGATCCTTCAAAAGACCCTTCTTCATTATTTCATCCGTTTTGGGAATAAGGTTTTTTTCAATGAATTTCTTCGCTTCTTCGTATCCCCGGTCAAGATAAACTGCTCCCAAGAAAGCTTCGAAAACGTCGCAAAGTATACCTATGCGGGATTTTCCTTTTTCTTTCTTTTCTCCTTTGGAAAGAAGGATAAAGTCGTCAAAATCAAGTTCTCGAGCCAACTCTCCCAAAGTTTTGGTGTTAACCAAGGCTGCTCTCCAGTTGGTCAACTCTCCCTCCGGTTTATCGCTGTAGCTGTGAAAAAGATATTCGGTGACAACAAGTTCCAAAACAGCGTCTCCCAAAAACTCCAGACGTTCGTTGTGCCCTCTTTTGAAATCGTCATTCTCATTCACAAAAGACCGGTGACAGAAAGCTTGCTTTAAAAGTCCTTTATCTTTAAATTTTATCCCCAATTTTTCTTCCAGTTTTGAAAAATCTTTCATGATTTTCTTTTTTTCATTTGTTCGTAAACCGTTCCGAGCACCCCGTTAACGAACTTGCCCGAGGGCTCCCCGGCAAAGTTCTTGGCCAGCTCAATAGCTTCGTCAATAGCCACCTTGGGAGGAACTTCTTTCTCGTCCGAGTAAAGAAGCTCCGCCAGCCCTATTCTCAGCACGCTGCGGTTAACCCCCGATATCTGATCCAGCGGCCATTGAGGAGCGGTTTTTTTGATAATTTCATCGATTTCATCCAAATGGGCAGTTATCTTTCTACCCAAACTGAGCGGGAATTCTACAGGAAGTCCGGGAGCAAAAAACCCGAGATTTCTTTTTAGAATCTCTTGAAGGTCTTTTTCTCTCCCCCAAAAGTCCCACTCCCACAAACTCTGCATAACTATTGACCTGGCAAGATGTCTTGAGCCCATAAAATGTTAAATTACAAAAAAATTCAGGAAGGTTTACTCATCTTCCTCCAGTCCAGCGCTCCCCCGCCCAAAGGGCCGGAGGTCTTCTCTTCCGCCTTTTTCTTTTCCTTTTCTTTTTTTTCCAAGACTTCTTCGCTCTTGTAGTGCCCGCATTCCCCGCACACCCGATGGGGGAGTTTCTTTTCCCCGCAGTTGGAACAAACCATGAGCTCTTTTTTCGTAAGTGAAATTTGAGAACGTCTTCTGTCCCGTTTTGACTTGGTGTGTCTTGATTTAGGTACAGCCATAATAATTAATTTAATCTTCCATCAAACAAGAAACTGCCCTGTGAAGGCACTTTCCAGCTTTTCTCCAGATTAACAACAAAAAATTCATTTTACAAGTCGAAAACTCTTCCTGTGAATAGGGCAGGGTCCGTAAGTTTCAATACGCTCCCGATGAAGTTCGGTCGGATACCCTTTGTGCTTGTCAAACCGGTAGCGCGGAAACTGGCGGTGGTAACGAAGCATAGCCTCATCTCTTTTAACCTTGGCGATTATGGAGGCAGCCGCACAGGAAAAAACCCGCTGGTCTCCTTTCTTGACCGGTTTTTGTCTTCTCTCCACCCCTATTTCAAAACTGCCGTCGATAAAAAGAAGATCAGCTTCACCGGTTTTACTTTCCACTTTTGAAACCGCCCGCTCCATAGCTTTTTTAGTCGCTTCTAAAATATTGACTCGGTCAATAACCCGCGGAGTGGTCCAGCTCAACCCCCAAAAAACATCAGGGTGGCAGGAAAGCACCTTAAAAATCTTTTTTCTCTCTTTCAAAGAAAGCTCCTTGGAGTCATAAACTCCTTTTAAGGCGGGAGAAATGTTGAAGTTCGGAGCGAGACAAACCGCCGCCGCTGTCACCGGCCCGGCCAATGGACCTCTCCCCGCCTCGTCCAAACCCACTACAACTCGGGCTCCCTTTTTTCGAGCTTGGTTTTCAAAAGATAAATTCATTTTTTTATTATAACATCTGGAAAAAATATCCATCAATTTTTTTGTTATAATAAGGTATAAAATAATCCTTACGCTTTTAAAAATGAAAGACTTTACGCACCTACACGTCCACAGCCATTATTCTCTTTTAGACGGACTTTCCAAAATAGACGAACTGGTCAAAAGAGTCAAAGAGCTGGGCATGGACGCGGTAGCTTTAACGGACCACGGCGTCATGTACGGCGCGGTAGAGTTTTACAAAGAAGCAAGAAAAAATAACGTAAAACCGATTATAGGCTGCGAGATGTATGTCGCCCAGGAGCGGATGCATCAAAAAAGACCCAACATCGACAATAAAAGATACCACCTGGTTCTTTTAGCCAAAAACAAAAAAGGATACGAAAACTTAGTCAAACTGGTAACCAAAGCGCACTTGGAAGGTTTTTACTATAAACCCAGAATTGACGACGTTCTTTTAGAAAAACATTCCGAAGGTTTGATCGGCATGACAGCTTGTATCCAGGGAGAAATCCCCCGGCTGCTTCTTTCCAACCGCTTGGAACAAGCCAAAAAGAAAGCCCTGAAATACCAAAAGATATTTGGAGAGGAAAACTTCTTTTTAGAGCTTCAAGACCACCCGGGAATAAAAGAGCAGGCAGGAGCCAATAAAAGATTGAAGAAGCTGAGCCGATCGCTTGACATACCTCTGGTGGCAACCAACGACTCCCACTACCTGCGTCCCGAAGACAAAGAAGCACAAGACATCTTAATGCTGATCAATACCGGAGCAGACAAAAATGACCCCGAGCGCCTGACAATGCTTTCCGATGACTTTTCAATCAGACCGGGGAAAGAAATGGCGGAAGCCTTCAAAGATACTCCCGAGGCCATAGAAAATACGAAAAAAATAAAGGAAAAATGCAACCTCTCCTTGGAACTTGGAAAACCCATTCTTCCCAACTTCAACCCACCGGGAGAAAAAAAGCCGGAGGAATATCTCAAAAAACTGTGTGAAAAAGGAATAAAGGAAAGATACGGAGACGATTTACCCGAAGGCTTTGACGAAAGACTAAAAAAGGAGCTTTCTGTTATTAACAGCATGGGTTTTTGCAACTACTTTCTCATAGTTCAAGACCTTATCGCCTGGGCTAAAAAGCAGGGTATCGCAGTCGGTCCGGCCCGGGGATCAGCCGGAGGCTGCCTGGTTTCTTATCTCGTAGGGATAACGGAGATAGATCCTTTGAAATACAACCTTCTTTTCGAAAGATTTTTAAACAAAGCTCGAGTTTCCATGCCTGATATTGATATAGATTTTGCCGATACAAGAAGAGACGAAGTTATAGAGTACGTCCGTGAAAAATACGGAGAAGACAAAGTGGCACAAATCATAACTTTTGGAACAATGGCCGCCCGGGGAGTAATAAGAGATGTAGGCCGGGCGCTGGGCTACAGCTACGATTACTGTGACAAGGTGGCCAAGATGATCCCCTTCGGAAACAGCTTGGAGCAAACCTTGGAAAACGTTTCTGACTTCAAACGTCTCTACAAGGAAAGCGACAAGGCCAAAGAACTCATCGACTACGGTAAAAAACTGGAAGGGGTGGCTAGACACGCCTCCACTCATGCCTGCGCTGTCGTCATTTCCCGCGAACCTTTGGAGAAAATAGTGCCCCTTCAACACCCTACCCAGGACGACCACGTTGTTGTCACCCAGTACGATATGCACGGAGCACAAGATCTGGGTCTTTTAAAAATGGACTTTCTGGGTCTTAAAAACCTGACCATGATAGAAAGAACGGTTGATTTGGTTGAAAAAAGACACGGTGAAAAACTGGACCCTTCTTCTTTCCCTCTGGACGATGAAAAAACGTTTAAGCTCATAAGAGAGGGAAGAACAACCTCTGTCTTTCAATTGGAGTCAAGCGGTATGAAAAGATACCTCCAGGAGCTGGAGCCCTCGGAGTTTGAAGATATCGTAGCCATGCTCGCCCTGTACCGGCCCGGGCCTCTGCAGTTTATTCCCACCTACATCAAAAGAAAGAAGGGTAAAGAAAAAGTAACCTATCTTCACCCGGACCTGGAACCCATTTTAAAAGAAACCTACGGAATCATGGTTTACCAGGAGCAGTTGATGCACCTGGCCAGAAAATTAGCCGGCTTCACCCTTTCCGAGGCTGACATATTGAGAAAAGCGGTGGGAAAAAAGATAAAATCACTCCTGAATAAACAAAAGGAAAAGCTAATCAACGGAATGACTGAAAACGGGGTTAAGAAGGAAACAGCGGAGGAAATTTGGAACTGGATTCTTCCCTTTGCCCAATACGGCTTCAACAAATCACACAGCGCCGCTTATGCTAAAATCTCCTGGCAGACGGCCTACCTTAAGGCCCACTACCCCTTGGAATACATGACCTCCGTTTTAACGGTGGAGGATGCAGACACGGAAAGAACCGCCTTCTTAATTGACGAGTGCAAGAATATGGATCTTAAGGTGTTAAAACCGGACATCAACGAGTCATACGAAAACTTCACCGCTTTGGGAAAAGACAAAATCCGCTTCGGTTTAAGCGCTGTAAAAAACGTCGGGGAAAGAGCGGTAGAAGAAATCGTCTCCGAAAGGAAAGAAAACGGACCCTTCCGATCCATCTCTGATTTTGTCTCCCGGGTGGGAGGAAAAACTTTGAACAAAAAGACTATGGAAAGCCTCATTATGGCCGGGGCTTTCGATAAACTGGAAGAAAGAAACAAGCTACTTCACAACCTACCGAAACTCTTAAAATGGGGTAGAAGAAAACAGCGTTTCAAAGCCCAAGGTCAAAAATCCCTTTTTATAAACGGCTCGGGAAGTTCCTCCCCGGAGAAACTACGCCTGGAAGACGTTCCTCCAGCAACCAAAAAGGATAAACTCAAGTGGGAAAAGGAACTTTTGGGGCTTTACATCTCCAGCCATCCGCTGGAGGAAGTAAAAAAAATCCTAGACGAAAAAACATTTCCCATTAAAAAAATAGAAAAATATATCAAAAAAAGGGTGAGAATCGGAGGAATCATTTCCCGCATCAGAAAAATATTAACTAAAAACGGCAATCCCATGATGTTTGCCACCTTGGAAGATAAAACAGGTGAAGTAGACGTTGTCGTCTTCCCCGGAGCGCTGAAACGAAACGCGGAGTCCTTGGAAGAAGACAAAATCGTTCTCATGTCGGGAAAAGTAGACCGACGCAGGGGAAAACCGCAACTAATTTGTGAAAAAGTCGAAGAAATAGTTGACGAAGATTAAGCCGCCAAGCGAATGGAAAAATATCACTTAACAACCTTCGGGTGCCAGCTTAACAAATCCGATTCAGAAAGAATAAAAGCGAAGCTGGAAAAAATCGGGCTCCAGCCGGTCTCGTCTCCAAGCGAGGCCGATTTAGTTGTTTTAAATATGTGCTCGGTGCGCCAATCAGCGGTAAACAGGGTTTACGGACGAGCACAAAAATTAAGAAAACTCCGCAAAAAAGGAGCTAAAACCCTTTTAACCGGCTGCATTCTTCCGCAAGACAAGAAAAAGTTAAAAAAAGAATTTGACTACATCTTGCACATCAAAACCCTCCCCTACTGGCAGGAGGCTCTTAAAAACAAAAAGTTCTACTACCACCCCGATCCCCGCGGCCCTCACTTTAACGACCGCTACGGTTTGGATTACTTTTCCGTCAATCCGAAGTTCGAAAACGAACTTTCCGTTTACATTCCGATCGCCACCGGTTGTGATAACTTCTGCACCTACTGCGTGGTTCCCTACGTTAGAGGGCCCTTCAAATGCCGTCCTTTTAAAAACATCCTTGAGGAAACAAAAAAGGTTATCAAAAAAGGAGCCAAAGAGGTATGGTTTGTAAGCTCCAACGTCAACTCCTATCAATACAAAGGAAAAGATTTCTCAGATCTTTTAAAAAAAGCAAATGAGATCGAGGGGGAGTTTTGGATCAACTTTACCTCATCCCACCCCAAGGATTTCGGAGACAAACTGATTGAAACAATCAAAAAAAGTGAAAAAGTTTCCGAGTACATAAGCCTGCCCGTTCAATCCGGAAGCGACAAAATATTAAAAAAGATGAACCGACCCTACACCGCAGACGAATACAAAAAAACCGCTCTTAAGATAAAAAAGAACCTTCCCCGGGTTCATCTTTCAACCGACATCATAGTCGGGTTCCCCGGAGAAACCCGGAGAGATTTTAAAAAAACGAAGAAGCTTTTTAAGAGAATAGGGTTTGACATGGCCTACATCGCTGAATACTCCCCTCGTCCGAAAACCAAGGCCGCCCAAATGAAAGACAACGTTTCAAAAAAGGAGAAGGTAAGAAGAAGAGAAGTTTTAACCAAGGTCTTAAAGAAAAACGCCTTACGAAAAAACAAAAAAATGGTGGGAAAAACTTTCCCGGTTCTTATTTTTTCTTCCCGAAAAAACGCCTTAATCGGAAAAACCAAAAACTACAAAACGGTAAAGATTCCAAATTTAAAGAAAGAGGAAATAAAAAACCTTCTTTACAAGAAGATCAAAGTGAAAATCACGGGAGCTATACCCTGGGGCCTGGAAGGAAAACTAATCGATTAATAATTGGCGCGGAATCCAAACGTAACGGTACAAAAACACGATTATACCGGCCAAAAGCACAAAAATAGAAAAAAATGCAAATAGTTTTAAAAATTTTTTCACGAAGACAGCTTGTTTTTTAAAATTTTATCTGTTTCTTCCGGATCCGCCCTTCCTTTTGTTTTCTGCATAAACTTGCCTATTAAAAATTGGAGGGCTTCTCCTTTTCCGCTTTTGTAGTCTTTTACCGCCTCTTTGTTTTCCTTTAATACCTCGTCGGCAATTTTTTCAAGCTCACCCTCCCCCCCTATTTTTTCCCAGCCCTTGTCTTTAATAATATGTTTCGGATCAGCTCCGGTTTTAAACATTTCTTTTAATACCTTTTTTGCTATTTTGCTTGAAATTTCACCGGAGAAGACAAGTTCCATTAAATCTCCGAAGTTTTCCGCCGTTATATTAGATTTTTCAATGCCTATACCTCTCTCTTTAAGTATTGACCTTAAGTCAGTAGCCAGGTAATTGTAAGTAAGGTTTATCAACTCTTGAAGATTTTCTCTTTTAATACGGGGAGGAAACTCCGAAACAGTCTTTTCAAAAAAAGCGGCCAGTTCCTTTTCTTGGATTAGAAAATCAGCCTGATCTATTTCCAACTTGAACTCAGAAATCAATCTTTCTCTTTTAAGATGAGGGAGCTCGGGAATTTCCGCTTTCAAGTCGTTGATATACGGCTTTGCTATTTTAATAAGCGGGAGGTCCGGTTCGGGGAAATAGCGGTAGTCATGGGCAGCCTCTTTGCTTCTTTGAGCAACGGTTTTTTCTTCAACATCGGACCACCCCCTGGTCTGCTGAAGCACGTCCTCCCCCCTTTCAAGCTTTTTCCTTTGTCTTTTTATCTCATCTTTTAAAGCAGCTTCAACCGCTTTAAAGGAGTTAATATTTTTAAGCTCCACCTTTGTCCCCAGCTCTTTTTTTTCTCCGAGAGAAACATTAGCCTCTATTCTCATCTGCCCTTTTTCCATGTCCGCTTGAGAAATACCCAGATACTGGAAAATCAAGTAAAGCTCGTGAGCAAAATCGCGGGCCTCCTCGGGAAACGTTAAATCAGGCTCGGTAACAAGCTCCATCAAAGGTACTCCGGCTCTGTTGCAGTCTAAAAGAGAATGTTTTTCCCCGGCCGGGTGAAGCAGGCGGCAGGTATCTTCTTCCAGATGAATTTCCCTAATTCTTATCTTTCTATCTTTTAGCTTTAAAAATCCGTTTTTACACAACGGGACAAAATGCTGAGAAATCTGATACCCCTTGGGAAGATCGGGGTAGAAATAATTTTTCCGGTCGAAATAAGTTTCTTGGTTAATGTCGCAGTTTAGAGCAATCCCTGTTTTCAAGACCTGTCTTATCGCCTTTTCATTGGCAACCGGCAGAGTCCCCGGATGACCCAAACACACAGGGCAGATATTTGAATTCGGCTCGCTGTCGGCATCATTAGCGCAACCACAAAACATCTTGGATTCGGTGTCCAGTTCCACATGAATCTCCAACCCGATTGTCGGTTTAAGTTTCATTATTCTTCCCACTCTCCTCCTCCGCCTTTTACAATTTGTATGCTGGTGCTGGTTCCAATTATATCCGCTCCGGCATCCACCATGAATTTCAAATCGTCAAAGGTTCTTATCTTGCCCGCTGCTTTTATCTTCAAGCCCGGAGCAGATTCTTTCATCAAACGGACGTGTCTCGCCTTCTCAGCCAACTCAAAATGGTCCAGGGGATCTTTAAAGGTGGATGTCTTAACACACATCCCCCCTGCTTTTTTAACCAGCTTAGAAGCTGTTTTTATCTCCTCCGTAGTCAAAAAACCGGAACCGATGATGACTTTGGTGGGTAAAACCGCACAGATCTCCTTCAAATCGTCCAATACTCTTTTTTCTCTTTCATACTTCAGATCCACAATATTCATTACAATGTCCAACTCATCAGCTCCGTGTTCCTCGGCCGCCCGGGCCAATCTCAACCTTTCTTCGTGAGGGCCCAAGCCCATAGGAGGATCAATCAAAACCGTAAGTTTAATATCGGTTTCGTAAAGTTTTTCAGCTGCAGTTTTAACCCACTCGGGATTAACACAAACACCACGGAACTTAAACTCTTCCGCCTCGGCACACGTTCTTTCTATGTCCCTTTTGGTCGCGTTGGGGTCGATATTGGTATGATCGATATATTTGGCTGGATTTTTCATAATTTAATTTTTTTATTTATTAATCTCCACACTTTCTCATGGATCACCTCCGGTTTTAAAAACTCCCCTTTTTCATTTAAACACTCCACCATTTCATATTCTTGGGGATATTCACGAGTGATCCAAAGGTAAGAATTCATAGCTCTTTTCAAATGATTGAGATCTTTCTCGTGAATGTCCTTCTTTTTGTCATCCCCTAAATACTTTTTTCTTTTTTCTTTTTTAGCCTCATCTTTAATCCTTGAAGACATCTTAGAGCCGACCTCACAAGAAGTCTTAAGAAAAATATTCAAATCAGGCCTTGGAATACCGAAAATTTTGTATTCCAGATTAAAAAGCCACTTAATGTATTCTCTTCTTTTCTCTTGGTCCTCAATCTTTCCTCCCTGATGCCCTACATTAGACCCCACATATCGATCGGAGATCACCAATCTTCCTTCTTTGAGCCACTTTTTTATCTTAAACGATCCATCATACCTATCACAAGCAAAAAACAAAGAAGAGGCGTAGGGCCCAACCTCTTTGGCTGCCCCATATTTCCCACTTAGATATTCTTCAACCAGCCCGGCTGACTTCTTCCCGTATTGAGGAAAATCTATCTTTTTTACGTCAACCTCTTCCTCTTTTAACTTTTTTATTAAAAGCCTAGTCTGAGTGTCTTTTCCAGAACCGTCAAGGCCCTCGAAGACGATAAATTTCCCTCGAAGTTCTTCGTCTTTCATTTTCTTAATATTAACATAAATTAAAGAAGGTAGTCCTGGATGTGGGCGCACCCCGTATGATGTAAATAGACCCCAGGATTAATACCGGCAAACCAGGATAAAAAACTTTGAAGACGAATTCCCCCTCCCGCATTAGCTGGAAAAGCGACAAAATCATTGGCTCTTAAAAACATCCCTGCGTCAAGCTGCCACTTGCCTTTAATCTTTCTTGGATAAACCTCGTAAAGACAAAAGCAGGGGTTGTGAGCCAGTCTCAAATCCGGTTTCAAATCAAGCCGGGGGTGCTGCAAAACAACATAATTCCTGTAGGCCGAGGTTATCTCATTTTCAACGCATATTTTAACCGCCTGGGCGAGACTCCATAAAGAATTAACGCTTTCTTTTTGCACCGCCTCTAACTTTTTATAAAAGTTTAAAACGTCGTCAAAAGAAGGCGGCTTGTCAATAAACTTTTCGTGTTCCTTTTTAACCAGATTCCTCACTCTTTCTTTTTCCTCTTCTTTCGCTTCTTCCACGCCCCAAGCAGTCAATCTGGTACCGTAAGAATAGTCCATTTTATCGGGAATGTAAGGAACAATTCCTTGTTTTTCATCTTTTTTAACATCGGAAAAGGGATAAAGATAAACCCAGGTTGCATATTTTTCCAACCAATCCTCAGCCTCTTTTTTTTCTTCGATCCACCCGTGCGGCTTCCAATCTTCAGGCACAAGGTCACTGCCGGGGCGGTGAATAACAACTTGTGTTCCGACAACATCTTTTACCCTGCGGGTCGACTCATTAATCCCCATCTCTCCTCTGTTTAGAATGTGGGATTTCAAAAGGGGCCAGGCCTCGGCCGTGTTCGGAGAATGAATACTCGCCCCCACCCTGCTTACACCTTCAAAAAAGGTGCCTTTTTCAACCTTCAAGGAAAGATCGTAATTTATGGGTTCCAACCCTTCACTGCCTCGATCAAAAAGCAAAAGCTCAAGATCCAGTTTTTTATCCCGCCAAAGAAGAGGGTGCTCCGGCTCCTGAAGACAAGCTCTTATTGCAAGATGAAGAATCTCTTCGTTTTCAACCTTCAAAAGATTTAAAACCGTTACTTGTTTTCTAAACCTTTCTATAACCTCCAGGGGCAGGTTTCTTAAATAAGGGTTGGTGGGACAGTTAGTCCGCTTCACTCTTCTCGTTTTTTTATCAATTCCCCATCTCCAAAGAGAGTAAATGACGTCTCCGGACAAATGACCGCTGTCTTTCCCTCCCAAAACCAAGTATCTTATATTCGGATTCCCCACTATATTGGCTATCATAATCTCCACCCCTCTGTCGGGTGTCACGCACGGCCCTGATATGGCGGCCCCCCAGTTTATAGCCTTGTTTTGCAGCTCTTGACTTTGAGAAGGACAAACAAAAGCCACCGGACAAGAAGGATCTCTAAGTTCGTAGCTTCCCGGGTTGTGAGGCCAGCCCTCAAGCTTTTCCCTCGGAAGCTTTTCCCAGTCGGAAGAAGAACCCTTTTCTTTTTCCACCTCAAAACGACCTTCTTCAAGAGTAATCTTTTCCGGGAGAATTTCGAAAAGATCCCGTGTTTTTTTCAGCTCATCTCCTAAATTCACGGTTGGAAATCTTTAAAAATTAAAGAAGAGGTCGGTCCTTCCTGGCCTTGATATTTTGAACCAACCTCTTTTGATCCGTAGGGGTTTTTAACAGGACTGCTCATGTTAAAAAAACATATCTGGGCGATCCTCATTCCGGGATAAACCCTGATCGGCATTCTTGAGATGTTGGATATTTCAAGTGTTAAAAATCCACTGAATCCCGGATCAACATATCCGGCGGTGGCGTGTATCACAAGGCCCAGCCTTCCCAAGGAACTTCTCCCCTCCAGCTTGGCAGCTAAGTCACGAGGCAGAGAAATTTCTTCCACGGTGGAGCCCAAAATAAACTCCCCGGGATGAATAACAAAACCTTTTTCGCCAACCTTCACTACCTTTGAATAGTCTTTTTCTTCCTTTAAGTCCACTATACCCATTTTCCAGTTGTCAAAAACCCTCAACTTGGAGTCAAGTTTCAAATCAACGGTTGACGGCTGAACGTTTGAAAGGTCAAAGGGCTTTATCCCCAATTCTCCTTTTTCAACTTTTTTTAAAATATCGCGGTCGGAAAGAATCATAAAAATTTATTAAATTTTCTATCATTAATTTAATACTACCATGAAAAATTACCAACAAAAAAAAGAGGTTTTAAGCCTCTTTTTTACATCTTCAACTTATTCTTCCACCTCTATCCCCATCCCCCTTGCCGTTCCTTTAATGATCTCCACTGCCTTGTCTAGGTCTTTTGTAGTGAGATCATCCATTTTTTTGCGGGCGATCTCCTCCAAATCCGATCTTGTCACCTTGCCTGCCTTTTTTCTAAGCGGAGAATCCGACCCCTTTTCAACACCGGCTGCTTTCTTCAAAAACTCTGAAGTGGGAGGAGTTTTAGTTACAAAATCAAAAGAACGGTCCTCATAAACCGTAAGTTCTACAGGAATGGTCCAACCCCTCTTCTCTTTTGTCTTTTCATTGAATTGGTTGCAAAACTTCCCCATATCAACTCCAAAGGGAGCCAGAGCCGGTCCCAAAGGAGGAGCCGGGGTCGCCTCTCCCGCCGGCACCTGAAGTTTTACCACTGCTTTAACTTTCTTAGCCATAAATTAATCGATTAAATCTTTTTAACCTGCAACGCGTCAAGTTCAACCGGAGTGTCCCGACCGAACATGTTTATCAAAACTTTAATATTTCCCCTCTTGGCATCAATTTCTGAAACTTTGCCGTCAAAACCTTTGAAAGGGCCGTCCAAAACCTTAACCGAATCTCCTTCTCTAAGATCAATCTTGTACTCGGGTTTTTCCTCCTCCATTCTTTCCTTCAACTCCTCTACTTCTTCCCCGGAAACAGGTCTCGGCGTAGTCCCCGCCCCTACAAACCCGGTAACGTTGGGGGTGTTTCTCACCACATACCAGGAATCGTCCGTCACAATCATTTCAACAAAAACATATCCCGGGTAAATCTTTTCTTCCACTTCTTTTCTTTTGCCCCGCACCACCTTAATCTTCTTTTCTTTGGGAACCATAACTTCGAAAATCTTGTCCTCCATGCTCATCGACTTCACCCTTTGTCTCAAATTTTCAGCCACGCCCTCTTCATAACCGGAATAAGTATGAAGAACATACCAATCTTTTTCTTGTGGTAGTTTTTGCCTAGGCATATCAAAGAATAACTTTATCTAATATGGCAACCAGTAAAAAATCAACCCCTCCTAAAAAAACAGCTAAAAGAAGAGTGGAAAAAATGACGATCGCGGTGTAAGAAAGAGCTTCTTCTCTGCTCGGCCAGTCTATTTTTTTCATTTGAAACCTCACCTCTTTTAAAAACCCCCAGAAACGCACCGCGGGTCTTGCTGCTTTTTTTATTTTTCCAAATATTTTATCTGCCATTTTCTTTCTGAATTGAATTTATAATACAAAAGCGGCAATCATTTGTCAAACTTCACACATCAAGGTTTTTCACTCCCTTGGCATGGACACGAATAAATCTCTTTCTCGGTTGAACCTCTCTTCCCATCAAATCGTCGAAAACTTTGTCCGCTTCTTCACCATCTTCTATATTCACCTTTAAAAGAATTCGGTTTTCGGGATTCATTGTGGTTTCCCACAACTGATCCGGGTTCATCTCACCCAGCCCCTTGTACCTTTGAAGATCAACGGACGAACCACCCTTGGACATTTCTTTAACCAGCTTATCCTTTTCTTCGTCACTGTAGGCATATTTCAGCTTACTTCCTTTTTTTAATCTGTAAAGAGGAGGCTGGGCGATATAAACATAGCCCTTTTCGATTAAAGGCCTGAAATAGCGGAAAAGAACGGTTAAAAGCAGAGTTCTAATGTGCATTCCGTCCACGTCAGCATCAGCCATGATTATAATCCGGTGGTAGCGCAGTTTATCAATGTCGAACTCTTCCCCAATAGAAGTTCCCAACGCTATAATCAAGGACTTCAAGGTGTCGGAATTTAAAATCCTGTTGATATGAGCCTTTTCAGCGTTTAAAACCTTGCCCCTTAAGGGAAGAATGGCCTGGAACCTGCGGTCTCTCGCTTGTTTAGCCGAACCCCCTGCACTGTCCCCTTCCAAAATGTAAAGTTCTCTTTCTTCGGGCTTCCTGCTGGAACAATCGGCCAGCTTTCCGGGAAGAGCTAAAAAACGGGAAATTCCCTTTTTCATAACGGTGTTTCGTGCTTTCTTAGCTGCTTTACGGGCTTTTTTAGCTTTAATACAAGCTTCGATGATACTTCTTGCGTCTTTAGAATATCTTTCCAGGAAACTACCCAAAGCGTCGGCCACCACGGAACGCACCACTCCTCTTACTTCGGAGTTGCCGAGCTTCTTTTTGGTTTGACCTTCAAACTGAGGTTCTTTCACCTTTACGGAAACGATAGCGGTCAAGCCCTGCCTTGTGTCACGCCCGGCCAGCGTATCACTTTTTTTCTTGATTATCCCGTGCTCCTGGGCGTAATTATTCAAGGTTCTTGTCAGAGCCGAACGGAAACCGCTGATATGAGTTCCGCCTTCCCTGGTAAAAATATTGTTGCAAAAACCTTCTTCGAAGCTTTCGTACTCTTTGGTGTAGCGGAAGGCCGCTTCAACTATCACATCATCTTTTTTTTCCTTAACGTAAAAAATATGAGGGTGCTTCGGACTTCTGTTGCGGGTTAAATGTCGAACATAAGAAACAACTCCGCCTTCGAAATAGAAAGTGTAGCTTCTTTCTTTTTTTCCTTTTCTTTTGTCAATAAGCGATATCTCCACCCCTGAGGTCAAAAAAGCCTGCTGTCTTAATATCTTCAAGAGCCGCCCCCATTTCCATTCTATCCTTTCAAATATCTCCGGATCCGGCTTAAAGGTGATCGTGGTTCCGGTCTCGCTTGTTTTTTTACCCTTCTTCAGTTTACTAACCGGCTTCCCCCGAGAGTACTCCTGGGTGTAAACATACCCGTTTCTTTTTATCTCCACCTCCATCTCAACAGAAAGGGCGGAAACAGCCGCGATCCCGATCCCGTGCAACCCCCCGGAGGTAGCATAAGCTTTGCTGCCGAACTTGGCACCGGAGTGAAGATGAGTCAAAATCGTTTCCACCGCAGATTTTTTGGTTTCGGGGTGTTTGCCCACAGGAATTCCCCTTCCGTCATCACTGATCTTTATTTTCTTCTCCGGAAGAAGAGTAACCTCAATCACCTCGCAATAACCAACGATTGCTTCGTCAATAGAGTTTCCGATCACCTCTTTTAAAAGATGGTGAACGCCGTCCAAGTTGGTGGAGCCGATATACATGGCCGGTCTTTTTCTAACCGGCTCCAAACCTTTAAGAACCGAGACGTCCTTTGCCGTATAACTAATTTCTTTCTTACCTTTAGCCATTTTTAATCTTTAAAAAATTATTGATTCTTATCTTCTCACTTCCCACCCCTCCTCCTCCACCGCCTCCATAATCTTTTCATGAAGAGCGTTTATCTCCTCCGCTTTCAACGTCCTGTCCAAAGCTTGGTATATAATGTGGAAAGCTAAATTCTTTTTTCCTTCGGGAAGCTCCGGCCCGGCATAAAAATCGAAAAGGTCTATATCCCGCACCAGTTCTCCTCCCGCCCTATTCATAACGTTTAAAACTTGCGCCACTTTTACTTGGCGGGGAACTAAAACTGCTATATCCCTCCTGGCCGAAGGGTAGGGGGAAATAACTTCGTATTCTTTTTCAAAAGAAGCAAAGTCCTGGAAAGTTTCAAAATCAAGAGTAAAAAAGGAGGTATTCCCTTCAACTCCTGCTTCTTCCAAAAATTCGGAGCTTAAAACCCCCACGACTCCCAATTCCTTATTTCTCATTGTTATCTTGGCGCTTTTTCCAAGGTCCCAAAAAGAATGACCCGAGCCTGGTTTAAGATCGTGAAACTGAAGATCGGTCATCCCCGCGCTTTCAAACAAGCTTTCCACAACTCCCTTCAGATTATAAAAGGACTCTTTCGAGCTTTTCCCAACCAAAACTCCGGCTAACCTCCGCGCTTCAAACTCCCCTCTTCTTTTTTCAGGGAGACCTTCTTTGGCAAATACTTTTCCCAACTCAAAAACTTGGAAATGAGACCGGTTTTTAAGGTTCACCTTCGCATTTTTCAAAAGTCCGGGCAGCAAGCTGGGAGCAAGGTACTTGTATCTTTTACTCAAAGGGTTGGCGACTTCCAGAAGATTTTTCCTTTCAAACCCAAATAAATCAACCTCGCCGTCGCTTACAAAAGAGTAGTTGTAGGTTTCAGTAAAGCCGGCTTCTTTCAACTCGTCCCGGGCGAACTCTTCCCAAAACACATCAAGGTTTTTTTCAGGAGGAACAATAACCGAACGGGGAAGCTTCTCCTTAATCTTTTCGTAACCGTAAATACGCCCTACTTCTTCTATAAGATCAATCTCCCTTTCTATATCCGTCCTGACGGTCGGAACCTCAACCTCAATCAAATCTTCACCCTCCGCCTTAAATCCCAGTTTGTTTAAAATCTCCACCGCCTTAGCAGACTCTACTCTTTCCCCCAACAAACTACCCACCCTTTCAAGATTCAAAGTCAGTTTTTTGGGTTTTCTCTTGCGGGGATAATAATCGGTGATAGAAGAAACCTTCTCTGCATCAAACTCTCTTTGTAGAAGATTTATCATCCGGGTCAAACCTTTTTCCGCCAGGTTAGGGTCAAGTTCGTGTTCAAACCTCCATGAAGCATCCGTCCTTATTTTTATCCTTTGAGAAGTTTTTCTAATGGAAACGGAGTCAAAATTGGCTGCTTCAATAACTATTTTTTCAGTATCGCGGTCCACCTCCGCCCCCTCACCCCCTTTTATACCCGCCACAGCTACCGGCTGTTTCACGTCACAAATAACAAGCATGTCTTCTTTCAAATCGACTTCTTTCCCGTCCAGAGTTGTCATTCTCTCTTTTTCTTGAGCCTCCCTTACAATTATCTTTTTACCTTTAAGTTTATCCAAATCAAAAACGTGAAGAGGTTGACCCACCTCGAGCATTACGTAGTTGGCAAGATCCACCACGTTGTTAATGGGCTGCAGCCCGCAGGTTAAAAGCTTTTCTTTCACCCAGCTTGGAGACTCACCGACTTTAACGTTAGTGATAAGAGCCGCCATGTAGCGAAGACATTTTTTAGAGGAAACCTCAACCTCAACCGATTCTTTTTCTTCAATCTCCACGTTGAAATCAAGCTCCACCGGAGAAGAGTCAACCAAAAAGCCGCACTCTTTAGCTAATCCCAGATGGGAAGAAGCGTCCGCAACCCGGTTGGAAGTGATATCAACGTCCAAAGCCACATCTTCACCTTTTACTTTTAGCTCTTCTACTTCAAAAGAGTGTAAAGGAAGTTTCTTTTCTATCTCCTCCGGTTCGGGCAGGTCTTTTTTTGTCAGCTCGTTAAGCCAATTGTAAGAAAAAAGCATTGTTTCAAAACTTTAAAATTGTTCTAAAAAGCGGAGGTCTCCGCTGTGAAACCATCTAACTTCAGGAATTTTCCACCTCATCATCGCCAGGCGGTCAATTCCCAGCCCGAAGGCAAACCCCTGATATTTTTCAGAGTCGATCTCCAGATTTTCCAAAACCTTGGGATGAACCATCCCCGCCCCCATCAATTCAAGCCAGCCGGTTTCTGAACAAGTCGAGCACCCTTCTCCCCCGCAAACCACACAACCGACATCAACCTCGAAAGAGGGCTCCGTAAAAGGAAAGTAGCTGGGACGAAGACGGATCTTGCACTTTCTTTTTAAAAAATGCTTGAAAAACTCCGAAACAACTGCCTTGAAATTAGCGGTAGAAACATTCCTCCCCACCATCAAACCTTCAAGCTGAAAAAGTTGGAACTCGTGAGAAGCATCAGTGGCTTCATGCCTAAACACCCTCCCCGGAGCTATAATCTTTAAAGGAGGCTTGTTTTCCTCCATATATCTTATCTGAACAGGCGAGGTGTGGGTTCGTAAAAGGAGAGGCTTTCCTTCTTTTTCTTCCTTCAGCCAGAAGGTGTCCCACATATCCCTGGCCGGATGGTTTTCGGGAATTTCTAAAGCGTCGAAGTTGTACCATTGGGTTTCCACCTCGGGCCCCTGCGCCACCTCAAAACCCATCTTTTGGAAAATATTCATTATCTCTCTTTTAGTCTGAGTAAGAGGGTGAAGATGCCCTTTTTGTAAAAGTCCGCCCTCGATAGTGACATCTATTTCTTCTTTATTCTTTTTTGTTTTTTGAAAATGAGCTTTTCTTTCTTCAAAGATTCTTTCCAAACCTCTTTTTATCTCATTAACTCCCGCCCCAATCCTTTTTCTTTCTTTTTCTTTAAAACTCCCCATTTCCCCCAAAATTAAAGAAAGCAGGCCTTCTTTGCCTAAATATCTATTGAACTGATCTTTTAGCTCCTGGAAATTCTTCGCTTTTCTCAACCCTTTTTCTGCTTCTTTTTTTAGCTCTTCCAGGTCTGATTCACTCAACTGGTTTAAACCCTTTTTCAAGGTTTTTTTTGATATCTTTTTCCCATTCATATCTTAACTAATTCTAACAAATTTTACTCCGAATTAAAAGGGTTTTCACCCCTTTCAACGTCTTTTAAAAAAGCTTCAAGAGAACGATCAAAAGAGCTTTCAGCTTCCGAACTGAAAAAACAGGCGGGAAACTGACTTTTTTCCAAGTGATAACGAAGGCAGGAGCAACAGATTCCTTTTCGAGGGCAACCCTCGTAAGTACAGGGGCAATCTTTTAAGTTTTCTTCTTTGTCACACTTCATTCTTAAAATCTTTTAAGTTTACACTCACCCTGCCGTTGGTAGCCAAAAGATCAAAGTTTTCTTTTTGGAAAAAGTCCTTCCACTGATAAGGATCTCCGTTAAAGTTTTCAACCTCGGCCCCGGCTTCACGGGCAAAAATTAACCCGGCTGCAATATCCCAAAACCTTATCTTTGTCGTGTAGTACCCCTCCGCTCTTCCCACCCCGACCCAGGCCAGCTCCAAGGCTGCGGAGCCGACTTTACGCACCTCTTTCGTTTTCCGATAAACATGTTTGTAAATTGAAGAGAGGCGTCTCTTGTCTTTTTCTCCCCCCTCACAGTAGATGAAATAAGATAGAGAGGTGTCAGAAAAAGAAGAAACAACCGCCTTTTTAACCGACCCCCGCAAAACGTCCTCATGCCAAGCTCCACCGCCATGAACAGCCCAAAACCTTTCTTTCAAAAAAGGAGCTTCAATAACTCCTAAGACAGGTTTTTTATCTTCGTAAAGGGCAACGGAAACGGAAAAGAAAGGATTGTGATTAGTAAAATTACCTGTTCCGTCTAAGGGGTCAACTACCCATAAAAAGGGGGAGTTTCCTTCCTTTAAGTCGGTCTCTTCGGATAAAATACTGTGGGAGGGAAACTTTTCTTCAATCATTTCTAAAATAATCTGGTCGGCCACATTGTCATAGATTGACTTTACTTCTTTGCTTGTTTCCCTTTCTAGCGCTTCCCCGCGGCGGAAAGCGTCAAAAAGGCGTCTTCCCGCTTTTTGGGAAACTTCCTTGGCGAATTTTAAAGCGTTTTCCTTTTTCATGTCTTCCAACTTAAAACGAATTCGTGAGCTTCGTCCCCCTTGAAAGGACATTTTGTTTCCCGGCACTCAACTTCACTACCGGTCACCAGACTTACAATGCTTGAAAAGTATCCCTGAAGATGAAAGCAGTGTAAACGATTAACCTCGAAATTTTCCAAGACCAGAACTATTTCTCCTTTTTCAACATCAAAGCTTTGAACAGACAAATCTCCGACGGTGTAATATTCGTCCCACATTTCGGAAGCCCGGCTGGCCATTAAATCCAAAGAAACGAAAAACTTAGCAAAAAGTCTTCTTATCAAGGAGGTCTTAGCCGCAAAGTTTCCAAGCTTTCTTATTTCCTCATCACTCAACCCTAAAGCTTCCTTTATCGCCCCCATCACCACCGCTTCCAAGCCCAACGGATAATAATCCATCCGTTGAAGATTGCAAACTTCAACCTCCGGCCACATTTTTTGAGTCCTGCGGCAAACCTCCTTTACCGCCTCCTCTCCTTCTTGCTTTTCAACAAACTCCAAAAAGTTCATTATCGCCACTCCCCTCACTTCTCCTTTTATGCTTTTTAATTTTTTAACTTTTTCTTTACTCATCATATTTTCATTTTACTATATTTTCTCATACCTTGAAAAAAGAAAAAAGAAAAATAAAAAAGAAGAGGAACGCTGGCCCAGGCCGAAAGAGGAACCCTTCCCAAGATAAAAAGAATGGTTAAAACCACCCCGGCCAAAAAATTATCCACTACTCCGAAAAGAAATATGTAAAAGGAAAGTTTCTTTCGATAAAACCGCAGAGGATAAAGATAAATGAGGGCTCCTAGTAAAGAAGCGCCTCCCAATACTCTCCAATAAAAAGAATGAAGGCCCATTATCTCAAGCAAAAAAGAAGGAGCGATAATTAAAAAAAGGCCCCAGGGAAAAATAAGGAGAATCAAATTAACACTTAAGATCTCCCGGAACCTTTCAACCTCTGAAGCAATCCACTTTTTTTCCTCTTTTAAATCTTCTTCCACCAAGGTGAGGTAAACAAAGATCATATAGAAAGAAAGAATGATCCAGCTTTCATAAGCCCACAAACGACGGACAAACATCTCCGTTTTCCGTGGAGTTACGATAAAATGGGTGAAAGCATACAAAAGTCCGGCTAGGAAAAAAACATGAAGCCCGAGATAAAAAAGTTTCTTTTTTCTTTGTTTTTTCACATCACCTTTTGATCAAAAAATCATTAAACTCTCCCTTGAAGCCTTCTTCTCTTGCCTTGACATCTTCAACGCTGGCCAAACGAGGCCCCCTCCTCATCCATTCTAAAACATCCGAAACCTTTTCTTTGTCGCCTTCCAAAACCGCCTCCACTCTCCCGTCGGAAAGATTTCTAACCCAACCCGAAATACCAGCTCGATCAGCTTTTTTCTTCGTATTGGCTCTGAAAAAAACACCTTGAACCCTGCCCTCAATCCATACGTGAACTCTTTTTTTCATCTTCGTAATATTTTTTGTTTTTAATTTGTTCTGGAAAATTATCCTCACCGGATCTTTTCTCGCGCCCGTAATTCATTTTTTTCATCAAAGATGTAGGAGCGTTCCGCAAATGAAGAGGAGTAGAAAAACTTCCCTTTTTCGCCTCTTTCCTGGCTTCAAGATAAGCGTTGTAGCCAGCCCTGCTTTTATCACAAATAGCTAGGTAAATCGCCCCGTGAGCGACGTTTATCGCAGCTTCGGGCAACCCCACTTGCTCCACGGCCCGGGCGGCATTAACCGCCATCTCCAAAGCAACAGGGTCCGCCATCCCTACATCTTCTGAGGCGAAAATAATCATCCTTCTTACAATAAAGCGGGGGTCCTCCCCGCTTTCAATCATACGGGCCAGCCAATACAAAGTCGCATCAACATCCGACGCCCTCATTGATTTTATAAAAGCTGAAATAAGGTTGTAGTGCTCCTCCCCCGCCTTGTCGTAACGCAGAGGAAAGTTTTTTAAAACCTCCACAGCGTCTTTTTCTTCTATCACGCTCCTTTCCCGCTCCATCGCGTAACTTACCACCGCTTCCAAACTATTCAAGGCTCTCCGGGCGTCCCCGGAAGAAAAATCAATTATCTTCTTTAAAGCGCCTTTTTTTATCTTCAAACCTTTTCCGCCCAATCCCCTCTCTTCATCTTTTAAGGCCCTGATTAAAATTTCTTTAATTGCTTTTTTATCAAGGGGTTTTAAAACGTAAACGGAGGAGCGTGAAAGAAGAGGTGCAATGACCTCAAAAGAAGGGTTTTCTGTAGTAGCGCCGATAAGAGTGATGACGCCTTTTTCAACGTGGGGAAGAAGGCGATCCTGCTGAGCCTTATTAAATCGATGTATTTCATCAAGAAAAAGAATCGTTCTTTGATTCTTGAACTTTCTTGCGTTTTTAGCCTTTTCAACCGCTCTCCTTATGTCCTTCACCCCGGCGTCAACAGCTGAAAACCTCAAAAACAAGGCGTCTATCTTGTTGGCGATTATACGGGCTAGAGTGGTTTTCCCTGAGCCTGGAGGCCCCCAAAAAACAAGAGAACGCAGGTTGCCCGACTTAACGGCCTCGCGCAGGGGAGCCCCCTCTCCCGTTAACTCTTCCTGCCCGAAAAAACCATCAAAATCATCAGGCCTCATTCTCTCTGCCAAAGGAGCACTTTCTTGAATTTCCTCTTCCATTTTTCCGTCAAAAAGATCTTTCATTTTATCTTCTTTTTATTTTATTGTAACACAATAAAAGGGCTCAACTTCTAAGTTGAGCCCGTGAGCGGATTTGTGACCTTTAACCGCTCTCTCTTGGCGCCTCCCCCTTGCGGGATCGTTGTTTCACCAAGCCGCTTTTTTTTGTTTTTCATCCAGGCTTTGTCAGCGGGAACCTGGATTAGGAGATTAAGCCAGCTTCCAGAAGGCAAACAGGCCCGAAACAAAAGCTATCAGACCTGTCGCCACTCCGAAGACCAAAAAGCCCGCCTCACCGGACTGAAGCGCCAGCCTGGTAAGATGGGCCATCCCCAGCATGATGAAAAGGCAAAGAAACCCTTCCATCACGCCACCCTTCCTCTTCTTCATTTTCTATACGATAACAGATTTAATTCTTTTTGTCAATAAATAAATTTGAAGGAAAACTTTTTTTCTGTTATACTTCTTTTTGTATGAATGATCAAAAAGAATTACTGGTCACCAAAGAAGGTCTGCGTAAACTCAAAGAAGAACTTGAAAAACTGGAAACGGAAGGCCGGCAAAAGGTGGCCAAACAAATCAACAAATCTGCTTCTCAGGGTGACATAAGCGACAGTTTTGACTATGACGAAGCTAAAAGAGCTCAAAGCTTTTTAGAGGGAAAAATATCAGAAATGCAGGATAAGATAAGAAGGGCGAAGGTTATTGAAAAAGACACCTCTTCGGAAAAAATACAAATCGGCTCCACAGTTAAAATAAAACTCGACGGAGAAGAAGAAAACCTCGAAATCGTAGGAGCGGTAGAAAAAGACCCCGTAAACGGGAAGATCTCTTATCATTCCCCTCTGGGCGAAGCTCTTTTGGGCAGAAAAAAGGGTGAAAAGTTTAAATTTGAAACCCCAAAAAGAAAACTGGAAGTTGAAATCCTGGAAGTAAACTAAAAAACCCCGGACCGGGGTTTTTTAATTTTTACTTCTCGTTCCAGTCTATCCTGGTTCCTCCTCTTTGAGCTTTCTTTTCGGAAAAACCGTCCGGATAACGATTTTTTAATTTTTTAATGTTTTCTTCAAGTACTTTTTCAAAGCTCCAACCGAAATGGTTGCAAATCATAGCAAGATACCACATGGTGTCCCCTATGTTTTCCCTTACCCCCTCCGTTTGATCATTGTCGTGAAAAATAGTTTTTTTAATACAACCGGCCAAATCCCCCGCCTCCCCTGAAACACCCAGCCCCCAGTCAGCCAACTCCTTTTCCTTATCTTCAAACTCTTTAGCGGTTTTAACACAAAGCTCTTGATATTCTTTAAGGCTCAACATTTTTAAATATTTTAAAAGGTTTTCAATGTTCGACCTTTTTCATTGTAGCAAAAACTTTCGAAAAACTCATTTTTCCGCTACAATTAAAATAATGAAAAAGAAAACAAAAATTGTGGCAACTATTGGCCCAAGCACAGAATCTATAGAAAATTTGAAAGAAATTTTCAAAGAGGGAGTGGACTTGGCAAGGCTGAACACAAAACACAACTCGATCGAGTGGCACCAAAAAACAGCTGAAAAAATTGAAAAGGCCTCCAAGTCAATAAAAAAAAGAGTGGCTATTATAGTTGACCTTCAGGGCCCGGAGATAAGAATCAACGCCTTCGAAAACGGACCCTTAGAGATAAACAAAGGCGACAAACTTTTCTTCTCTTCCAAGGAGAGGGAAAAAACAGACATTGTTATTGAAAACAAGGAGGTTGTAAAATCCTTCAAAAAGGACCAGAAATTCTCCATAGATGATGGAAAGTTCGCCTTCAAGGTTAAAAACATCAAAAGAAACGGTTTCACGGCCGAATCTTTTTCGGAAGGAAGGTTGGAAAGCAGAAAAAGCGTCAATGTTCCTTTTCTAGACGTTCCCATTCCATCTTTAAAACCGAAAGATCTGCGCTTTATGAAAGCCCTTGCCGACAAGTTGGATTATTTGGCTTTATCTTTCGTCCGCAACGAAAAAGACGTTCTCGCTTTAAGGGAAGAAATAGAAAAGATAAATCCGGCTATAGGAATTATTTCTAAAATAGAAAAGCCTGAAGCGATAGAAAACATCGATGAAATCCTCGAGGCCAGCGACGGACTTATGGTGGCAAGAGGAGATCTTGCCATCGAAGCCGGGTTCGAGAAAATACCACGGCTTCAAAAAAAATTAATTCTAAAATCAAGACAAAAGGGAAAACCCGTTATTGTAGCCACCGAAATGCTTGAGTCAATGATAGAAAACCAAAGCCCAACAAGGGCCGAGGTGAACGACGTTGCCAACGCGGTTTTTGAAGCAGCCGATTCCGTCATGCTTTCGGGAGAAACAGCCATCGGAAAAAATCCGGTCAAAGCAGTTAAGATGATGACGAAAATAATCAAGGAGGCGGAAAAAAGCGAAACCCATTCTCCTCCTTCTTTCCCGGAAAGAAAATTGGAGTTGGACGAAGAAAGCGTCATCAAACTTGCAGCCATACTTCCTCAACTAATTAAAAAAGAGACTATGCCCCAGGGATTTCTCGTTTTCACCAAGTCAGGACAAACTTCCTTTTCTCTTTCTTCTTTTCGCTCGAAAGTTCCCATCTTTGCTTTTACAGACAATAAAACAATAGGAGACAGACTGCTCCTTTCTTACAACACCCTTCCTTTTGAAATGACCTTCAAAGGTCAAAAAAGAGTTGAGGAAACCATTAAAAAAGCAATCGACAAGTTAAAAAAAGAGAACAAAGTTAAAAAAGGAGACAAACTTATTGTTGTCTCCGGAGATGACATAGGAGTCAGAGGAAGCACGAATAATATAAGGGTTGCGGAAGTTTAATGTCAGTTTTTCTCTTCTAATTTCCTTTTTAGATCCTCGTTTTCTTTTTTCAACTCAACCATTTTAAGTTCTCTTCCCACCACCGCCTTTTTAAATTTTCTAAGATCTTCAAGTTTATCTTGAAGCTCTTTTGTTCTTTTCTCCACTCTTTCTTCCAGTTTTTCCTGTTCCTTTTCAAGCTGGCTCGTTCGTTCTTTTACTTTTTTTCTTAAAAATTCCTGGGCATGTTTTTCTTTTTTAACCACCTCAACCGTGTTTTTGTTGAAAAGATAACCAAAGGAAACCGCCATAAAAACCAAGGCGAAAATCAAAATTTCGTAACTTTTCCAAAAAATTTCTCTGTTGACTAAAAAAGAGAAAATAAAACCGGAAGCAGCAAAAGAAATTGTCAAGAGTAAAAATTTCAGCATGGGGCATTTTCTAAATCTCATCCTGCAATAACGACACCTCTCCCAAGGAGGCGCCTCTATAGAGCGGGCGACCAAACAATTGGCGTTAACGAAGTTAGAATCCCCGAGTTGGCTGTCAAAGCTTTTTTCTTTTTCTTGTTTTAAGCCAAACCTTTTTTTGATAAGGAAGATATAAAGAAGGGTGGCAGCACAAAGGCCGGAAAAGCCAGAAAGAAGCATAAGAAAAGAAAGAACAAGCACTAAAACCCAAGCTACCTCAGGTAAAAAACCAAGCCATACAGAAAGGGAAGAAATAACTAAGACAATCCCGCCTAAAAGACAAGCAAACCTGAGTTCACCCACGGGCCTCGGTATGGGTTTGCTCTCCTTCGCCCTCAAAAACCTTTTATGAAATTGATAGAGAAGATTGGTTTTGTTCGGATGAATCACGCCGATAATCATAATTAAACCGCAACCGGCGGTCACCCAGATATTTCTAGTTAAAAACCCAACAAGAGCCAAAACTCCGTAGAAAGTACGGCAGAAACGCAGAGAATTTTCATAGGTGTCAATGTTTTTCATAAGTAATTATTTCTTTAATGTCCTTAACGGTAAGCCAAGCTGCCTGCACCCCAAACCCTTTTTTATTTATCCTTAGAGGTTTCACCTTACAGACAGAGTCAAAAAAAACCAATACGGCATACTTTTTACCCCTAACATATTCATTTATCTTTTCCGTCATATTTTCAACACCTAAATCTTTTTTGTACTTTTCTAATATTTTCCTGGCCCTATCGTCATCTTGAACCTCGTACTGCTTAACCCGGGTTACTCTTGATTTAACTGTTACGGGTTCTCCCGAGTTTTTGAAATAAAGAATGTCTCCTTTCTTGACCTTGTCCCAGGGGCAAGCCCGTATCTTGTACCACCTTGACTCCACTTTTTTTGTTCCTTCCAAAATCTTGGGAATCAAATTCCAGGATTTTTTCATTATAGCTACGTGATCCATAGCTAATTTTCTCTTTTATGAGGGCTCCAATGGTTTTGCCACCAGTCACTCGGATTTTGTCTTTTAATTTCCTCGGCCAACTTTCTTGCCAACTGTGTGTTAAGCCTCTTCTCTGCTTCATTTTCTCCCTCCTTGTTAAGGTGAAGCCAGTCCTCCGCTTCTTTGCTCCCCTGCCACATGTATTCTTTAAGAAGAATAATCTGATCCAGGTAATCGGCGTCTTTTGCAACTTTTGCTTCTAAAGTTTTCCTCCCGTCGTATTCCCTGGAAATTTTTTTAAATTCATCTGTGTTTTTAATGCCTTGCACCTGGTCTTCCCTTACTTCTCCCTCGAAAGAGCGGATATAAGACTTATGGAGCCAGTTTTGATCTCCGGTTCTTGCTTCTTCCAAGTCATGAAAAAGACACATTTTAACAACTTTGCCAGAGTCGGCTCCGACATTCTCAGCCAAAAAGTAACCGATAAGAGCTACTCTGAAGCTGTGAGAAGCAATATTGTCAGAAAAATCCTGCATGAGAAGAACTTGCTGATGGCCCCTTGGTATTTTTCTTAAAGTGCCCGCTTCGAAGAAAAACGAAACAAGCTTTTTTATTTGTTTCTTGTCCATGTTGAGTGATAAAAACATTATCTTTATTTATCTTACAACAAAATTAGAGGGAAATAAAAACCCCAAGCTGTAACACCGCTTGGGGTCTACGAACACTACCCGATGTCCGGGTAATGTTTTTCAAACCATTTTCTCAGCTCCGCCTCCTTTTTTTCGTCACCACTTTGTAGCGACCAGACAAACTGTTTAAGTTTCTGGTGATACTCGGTGGACGGATCGTAGACGTCGATCTGTTGCAAGGCAACAGGATCATTGGCGTACTTCTCCCGCAGCTCGTCATAGCGCCCGGGAGAAACGGAAAGAACCTGATTAAGTTCTTTGTGATGCTTTTTGCTCAATCCCATTCTACCTCCTTATAGCTAGGCTTCTTTTTCAGCCGAGTTACTGCATAATAACACTTAGCCTAACCTAAATCAATATAGTATCTCTAATAAAAAAACCAGACAAAAGTCTGGTCTTTCGAAAACTCGTCTCATAAGCAAAAGGGGTGGGAAGATTTTAAAACGATGGGATGGGGATTGAGATTAAAGAATTTGAGAAGCCAAGACTCAAGCTGGGGAAAGTATTACTACAAGTTAATCGTCTTTTGTGTTAGAACTCATATCCAACCTCAAAGAGCATCTTGACAATCGCCTCCAGAGGAATGCCTCTTAAAAGATTGTTGTAACTTCCCTTTATTTGCTCAACAAAAGAGATGCTGTAATGTCCAAGTGGATCATAGCCCAAAGCATAGGTGTCAAATCTCTCGTCCTGGTCTAAGTATTTTTTTATCTCAAAGTCCTTGAACTCTCTTAAAAAAACATCTGTCTTAACCACTCTTGAAAGATTCTTTCCGGTTTTAAGGTTTATCATATAAATACCCGTATAAAACTGGTGTTTATTTCCAGAAAGAGACTTCAATCTTTGAAAAGCCTCTTTTCTTGATTTAGGCTTTTCAAGTATCGAACCCTTGAACCAGCCTACAGAATCAAAGCCGATAATAATCCCTCCTTTATGGTTTTCTGCTACAACCTCCGCCTTCCGTCTAGCTAAATGAATAACCAGTTTCTCGGGTGAGTCCGGTCTTCCTTCAAAACACTCCTCCACATTGCTTGTCTCACTAGCAAACTCCAGGCCTAAGTTACTAAAGGCTTCTTTTCTGTAAGGCGAACCTGTAGCTAAGATTATTTTGGGCATAATTATTAAAGATATTTTATAAGCTCCTCTGGAGAAGAGGCAAAAGATCTGAAAAGAGTATGCCTGCAAAACTCTTCATCCTTATCAGACAAGCCGTAAAGAGGCTTGTTGTTGGCTACTGCATAGCCGATCTCCAAGGTAGTGCTGTCACCTATATAACCATTCTTGTTAATCCTGATTTATAAAAATGACGTTTTACGTCAACAAACTGCTTATCTCCCCTCTATCTTCAGCCATCTTCTCAAAAGTGATCTCTTTGTAGTCGTGTTCGTCTATTCCTTTTAGTTGATAAATCTGATAAGTAGAAAATATCTTCTTGTCATCCGGATCAAGACCTAATTTATGTATGGCTTCTTCTACCTCTTTCCAAGAAGGAGCTTCTATTTCCAAATAAGGATCCAGTTGTGGCCACAGATCAATATCAAACTCTACATCACCTAAAAGATATCTCGTTCTCCTGTTTTCTTCGTAGAATTTCTCTTTCAACCCTATCTCTTCTAGCAGCTGAGCGGTTTCATCAAAGTCGCTCACCACTATTTCAATCTCTTTCATTGTCTTGTCATTAGCCGTTCCGTCATTTTTCTTAACACCTATCCTTTGTTTGAAGGTGAGGGTTACCTTATCTCCTTCGTCCCTCAATCTTAACCAAGCTGCTTTTTCATTCAGTCTCAAATCCGGATAGTCAAAAACCCGTCTTTTGTATAATTTATCAAAAACTTTTTCAGCCCCGATTGACTCAAGTTTTTCTTCAATCTCCTGCGAATCTATATCTAGAAACTTTACCTCTTTTTCCTCCATAATTTAAAGATGACAGACTATTAATTTAAAACCTCATCCAGTTTGTTAACGTCTCCATTCAAAAAAACGGGCTGCATAGCGATTATTTCGTCTTTGTAACTCACCTCCGGCATATTGTTCAAGACAAACAACTTTTTGCCTAAAACATGAGCAAATCCCATCTCTAAGAAAGCATTGCCCCCGATATAGTTATCAACGCCGTTTTTTCTTTCATTGACGACAAGGACAGCGTCACTTTTCTTAATAGTGAAATAATAGTCGCGAATTAAATCATCCTCTATTTTGTTCTTGGCCGACTCTTTGTGAATTCCTTCAATTGAATCAAGTTCGGTGTATTCTTCTGTGTGTCTTGGAAGTGTAACTTCATAGCCTTTTTCAACCAACAGTTCTCCTATTTCAAGCATCTTCTCTGAAAAAACCATGCTTCCACAAATTACGATCTTCATAAAGAATTTATTAAATTATATTAGCTTACCACAGATCACCTAAAACAAAAACCCAGCACAAGCTGGGTAATTTGGGCGAGGGGTTGTGGAACAATTTTGGAACAGCAAAATGGTTACTTTTGGTTCAGAAACTAGAAGGGTTGGTACCTCAAGGAAAAGTATTAATTTTATAAAAAATTATACTGATATTTTTCTTTATTAGATCGAAAACTAACTCAGAATTAATTGAAAAGCTATCTCCTCGGAACTAACTCTTTTAGAGCTATAGCCATACTTCTCACATCGTGAAGAGCATTATGGACACGACCATTCATTTTTTCGCCAACAGCTTTATATAGTGTGCCACTGGAATACTTTGTCTTATCTATATTCCATTGAGCCAGAGCCTCACATACTCTGGCGAAAGGATTATGCTTGAATGGAAAATCAGCGCTGTTCAGTCTACAATTTTCTTCAAAGATGAAATAGTCATTGTCATAGGTGCATACATTATATCCTTCCCCAAAAGAAACAAACTTTTCTAAGGCCTCTTTGAAAGAGACCCCTTGATTATTAACTGTAGTCTGTTTTATACCGGTAAGTTTAACAAATCTCCTAGAAAGCTTTGGGTTGATGGTTGGCTTGACAATAATATTCAATAAGTCAACCTCAGACCTATTGCCATCAAGCTTAATAGCCGCAATCTGAACAATCTCTTTATGGTGGTAAGGTTTTGTCCATGCTGTGGCCAAGCTACTCCCAAAAGCTGTATATTCAGTATCTACTAAAACCATTGGATATTCTAATCTATTCATATTTGATTATATTATCAAACCAAAAACTCAGCACAAACTAGGTAATTCGTGAGGGTTGTAGAACGCAACTCGAACTTGGTATTTTGGGAAGACTGAGTATAGACCCGTTTAGCCTTCGCACAAAATAAAAGCTTTAAGCTAAGTATTGTTGCTACTCTCATAATCCACAATAAAAAACCTGGAGAGAATCCTAATTTTTAATCTTGCCCAAAACAAAGTTCTTGATTTTACAAGCCTTCTTAAAAGCATCTTCGGCGTCTTCAAAACTAAATCGAAGATAATCTCCGGGGTATCTTGTTGCAATATAAAGCTCGGTTAACTCTTCTGTCTCCTTCCTTAGTTTTTCAAGTCCCGGCTCGATTTCTTTACAAAGGGTTAACAATCGATCTAGTTGATGGATTTTTGGGAAACGGTTTTGATGATAAACTAAAAATCCTTTCAAATATTTTTCCGCCATCTATTGAGCTAAAAAACAAACAGTATTCGGAGAGCCTCCTCTGTTCTCCAATATGCCTTCAATAGAAAGCTCATCATCCTGTGCTCTTAAGAACCACTCCTTTGCCAACTTTATGTTCTTTTGATTGCCTTCAGGCATAGACAGCTTTGCCTTTACTAAGGATATCTTCAATAAAAAAATCTCTCATCTTTAACCTTTTTTCTATCTCTTCCGGCGTATAGACAAGAACATCAACAGGAAGCCTCCCTTTTATCAATCTCCGGACTTCGAGCTGTCTTTTTAATCTATCTTTCTCGGTGTCTTTAATAATAAAAATATCTACATCAGAATCTTTGTCGGGATTCCCCCAAGCATAAGAGCCGAAAAGATAAATCTTTTCCGGTTTGTATTCCTCGACTATTTTTTCGATTAGTTTTTTAATCTTCTCTTCCGAATTCATATTAATTAACAATATCATAAAATAAATAAAGCAAAAACCAGACAAAAGTCTGGTCTTTCAAGAAACGCTTTGTTGGCGGGGACGACGGGACTCGAACCCGCGATCTTCGGCGTGACAGGCCGACGCTTTATCCAAACTAAGCTACGTCCCCATTCATTTTTTGTGCCAGGGGTGGGGCTCGAACCCACGACCTGGGGCTTATGAGTCCCCCGCTCTCACCAACTGAGCTACCCTGGCCCATTTTAGGTAAGAACCGACCCATAAAATTAAAAAGGATGAGCCGGCTCTCAGCCAAGCTTTTGGTGTTGCGGGGTCTGGAGTTGCACCAGAACCACCAGGTTATGAGCCTGGTAACCTACT
>CAZTOB010000005.1:0-2550 GCA_964615425.1 uncultured Candidatus Saccharibacteria bacterium
TTATGATTTGGTTTTAACAAGTATGTCTTTTATTTTTGCTTTTTTATTTCCTGTTTTGAAACTCATTTTCATCTTAACAGCGTTGATTTTCCCCAGCTTGCCTGGACTTTTTATCCATTTTTTTGTCCAATTGTTGCCGGAATCTCTACTCCCTCGCCATAAAACGTCATAATTTTTTAAATTTTCGGAAATAATTTTAACCCCTTTAACCTCTTTTTTGCAAGAAAAGCTTTTTGAAAACACTCCCTCTCCTCTTTTTCCGGAAGACACCTCAAACCAATTGTCTCGAACTATTTCTAAATTTTTCTTGGTTTGTAAACTTAGGCTTGAAGCCATTACTTCGGCTTCCGGATCTGAAATTTCTACCGGACAATTAAGGTTTATTTTATATTTTTCTACGTCTTTGTTTTTTTCTAACCATCGAGTGATAATTTCTATTTTTTTCTCTTTTGGAAAAACGTCAAAATAATAGACGGCCGGTCTTCCAATGAGGTTGTTAATTTTTAATTTATACAACCAATCAAAAATTCGAGGACCCTTTTCTTCAAGATGGATATAAAGCCAGCGGAAGGGAGATCTTCGTGCTTTTGCTGTCATCGTCCCAAGTTTTCTTAAAAGAGCAAAATTGCTTCCGAGCCAGCCGTGTGCGGTGTCTACACAAGGAAGGTTTAAAAAATAAGTGTCGGGCAGCCTTTCGTAGTTTTTTCCATTAACAAACTTTCCAATTTTTCTTTTATATTTTTCCTCCTCGATAGTTTTAAGCCTCGCTTTGTATCGATAATCCATATGAGTGTGCCCTGTAAGATGAGCTACGACAGGATATTTTTCAAAAAGATCAAAAAATCTTCTTGATATTATTTTCCATTCTTTAATGTCGTTAAAGGACCAATCGTTTGAAAGCGCTGTAGTTCCTCTCAGCAACGTATGACTTAAGATGAAAACATTATTGTCTTGGCTGTATTTTTGAAGTATTTCTTCTATAAACCTGAAGGTTCTTAAGGGTATTGTGGAGGTTAAAACCTTTTTGTTTCCTTCAGGGTCATGTTCTTCAGAAACGAGAATGAAGATAAGGTTTCCTATTTTAACGGCTTTGGTAGCGGAAGTTCTTTTTAAAATTGAAAAATATTCTTTTCCATAGTTGTAATTATGAAAAACTGTGTAATCCCGGTCGTGGTTTCCCAATATATCAAAAACCGGAGGCTTTAAGCCCTCCAGCCATTTTTTGTAACCCAGCCAGTCTTCTCTGTGGCCGGTAGCGGTTAAGTCTCCGAGACCGAAGATGTAATCAGGACCTATATCGTTTAAGGAGTCACTAGCTTTTCGAGGGATCCACTTGCTTGGTCCTCCGAAGTCAGTTTGAGATTGAATTTTTTTATGACGGATATGTAAATCCGAAAAAAAGGCTAATCTAGTTTTATTCATGCATTTTAATTTTCGACTTAAACCACTTTTCTTGGAAATGAATTTTGTTTTTAATCTCTTTCTTTGTAAGTTTAAAGTCTTTCGGTGCGACAACAAGTTTCTCTTCGTTGTCGTTAAGTCGATGAACCACGGCAACAACCCTACCCTCGAATTCTTCAAGTGGTTTTTTTACTCCTAGGATATAAGCATCTATTTCTTCTCCGTCCCCCGCTTTAGTCTCGGGTATAAACCCGTAGTTAACAGGATATTTCCATCCGAACTCCGGGTGAGGCTTCCCCATGGCTCTGTCTATCTTTACCTTTACTTTTTTTCCAAGGTATTTTTTTAGCATTAAAAGTTAAGGATAAAAATTGAGAAGTTAAGAATGAGCGCGAAGCTGGTCCAAAAGAAGTAAGGCACTAAAAGATAGGCCGCCTTTTTAGAAACCTCATAAAAGCTTTGAATTGTAGCAAAAATAACTCCCCAAAGAATAATGATTTCTATTAACCCTCCTATTGGAGATCTAAGACCAAAGAAAAAAGCTGACCACAGGATATTTAAGATAAGTTGAGTAGAAAACCAAAAAAGAGCTTTTTTGTTCTTTTCTTTTTCAAACCCTTTTTCCCACACCAGATACAAGGCTATTCCCATTAATAAAAAGAGAGTCGTCCAGGCAGGAGCAAAAAGCCATGAAGGTGGTGTAAAAAAAGGTTTTCGCAGTGTTTGATACCAGGTAGAAACAGATTGCCTGGTAAAAAAAGAACCGATTACTCCTGCAAGCTGACAAATTAAAATTGAAATAATTATTTTTTTGAATTTTTTCATAAAAATTATTTTATTTATTTTAGGGTGAAAAGGGCGCACGAAGCGCCCTTCTGGTCTTACCTTAGAAGAAGAAAAATTCCGCTTCCCAAGGTGAAGAGAATTAGTGCGGCTAGGATGATAATTAGGAGACTAAGTAAAATAGCAAGTCCTCCTATTACCCAGGCCGCCAGCTGAGAGCTCGTTATTAGCTCTTTGTTCTGCTTCATTTCTGCTCCTTTCTTATTGCTTGAAGAACGATTAACTTATTCTACATCAAGAAGTTTAAAATTCAAAGTTTAAATAATATTAACCTTTGCTGTTTAAAAAAGAAAAAGGGAGTGAAAA
>CAZTOB010000005.1:2650-26073 GCA_964615425.1 uncultured Candidatus Saccharibacteria bacterium
TAAAACTTTCTTAAAAGAATAATATTATCGTTTTTTGCTCTTTTTAACTTTGAAAGAGAACCTCTTTCAAACCAACCCAAGAATTCAAAACTACCGTTTTGTTTTACAAGCTCTAAAAACTCTTGCGGAAAAATCAACTTCAATTCACTTCTTTCCTCCAGACTTATTTTTTCATCCTTGTCCTTTATCTTCATCGTTAACCTCTCCTCTACTTTTTGATTTAGCACATCCTTGACTTTTACTTGAAATTCTGTTTCTACCTCCACCGACCCTTTTTTCATTACCCAGTTTTGAGGCTTGAATAATCCCTCGGGAGTCCAATCGAGCGGAAGATTTTCTATTAAATAGAGTCCCCCCTTGTTTAAAGACCCAGCCACTGATTTTAAGTGGTTTAAAAATTCTTCATTACTTTTTATATTCCCAATTGTTCCCATAAGGATAAAGGCGAAATCTACTTTTTGAGGAAGAGAAAAGTTATTCATGTCAGCATGGATGGTTTTAATACCCACCCCTTCTTCAAGTGCTTTTTTCTTTAAATAAGAAAGCATTTCTTTATTGATATCAATTCCTTTTGCGTTGTATTTTCTTTTAGCAAACTCCCTCAGTTGTAAGCTGGGTCCGCATCCTACATCTAAAACACTCTCTACTTTTATGTTGCTGTATTTTTTTATGAATTTTTCAAAAAGATCAACTTGCTTTTGGGGGTTGACAAAGCTAAAGGCGATTTCGTAGTATTTAGGATGATTATATATTTTTTTACTCATTTTCTTAATTATAACAGAAAATCTTTCTTGAATTTTTTTAAAAGTTTGGCAGTATAAAACAAGGTTAGGCCTATACAAAAAGGAGGATAAGATGAGAAGGATACACCTGTATATCTTAGAAGGAAGCTTTATTGGAGGGGCTTTCTTCCTGGCAAAAGTTACAAAGGTTTCATCCGTCCCTGCCTTGACGGCGGGGGTGGTTGGGCAGACTGTGTTGTTGCTTTTGAATTTCAATGCTTGGGAGAAGGGGTTTGAGGAGTTGAATCCAGTTGGAAGAGCAATAAAAGAAAAAACAGGTTATGGCGGGATGATCGTTTTTTTCTTTTTCGCCCATTTGGTGGTAATATTGGCGGGCTTTGCTTCTCCATTTATTTCCCGCTTCTTTCTCGCCTTTACTGCACTCAACCTTGCCTACGACGTTTTACAGGTTGTGCTTTAGAAAGCCCGGTTGAACCGGGCTTTTACTTTAAAAAAGAAAGCCGGGGCTTCCCCGGCTTTATGACGATTGTTACCAGCCCTCTATTGAGGGGAGGTAGCAAAAACGAAGGGGTGTTCCATATGGAGGCGGGATCTTTTTTGCGAATCTTCTGGAACGGCGCAGGGCAATCCTTGCAAGCATCTTGTCCCATTTGTCTTTCCAGAATATAACCTTTCTCCCCACCTTCTTTTCTATTGTTCCCGGATGTATTATCCGGTGACATTCAAGACACAGAACTACTAGATTGGATGGCTGGTTGAACTTAAATTCGGGTAGGTTTTCTTCTGCGTACGCCACAGGGATGATGTGGTGTACGCTTTTGCTGTTTTCTCTTTCGCATCGTGAACAGATATATCCGTCTCTTTTTCTCACCCAATATCTTACCTTAACAGGTGCCGACATTTGATCCTCCTTAGGTGTATGGGCTTATCGAAGGTTTTCTTCTTATAAGCTTACCCCCTTCCTGTAAAAGAACTAGCGTGAAAGAGCTTTCCTCCTTTTTCTCCCCGAAGGTTTCAGGAAGAAAAAGAAAAACCGCTCTATAGGCGGCTAAAAGAAAAAAAGAAAACCGTCTTGAGAAACGGTTTTTTTAATATTTTGTTTTCTAAGAGAAAAATCATAGTTATTTTTGTTGCGGGGCCTGGATTCGAACCAGGAGCGACGGGACCAAAACCCGTTGTGTTACCATTACACCACCCCGCACTCTTTATCTCATTAAACAGTAAATCTTTCTTATTTACAAGCGTCTAAAATAGCAAGCTCCATAGGTAATTCCGGAATGGGAGAATATTTTATCTTTCCAGAAGCTTCTAAAAATATTTCTATTATTTTAGACATTCTATCGCTTGTCACAGACTTTATTATCTCCTCCATCTCTTCCGCCTCTTTTCGGGTCAGCTGGCTTTCCGTCAACCTTTTAGCCCCCATTTTTATTAAAAGACCTTGCCTTAGATAATCGATATAAGCTTGAGTAAATTCTTCCAGGCCTACTCCCCTCTTCTCTATTTTATGCAAGTAATCCAGGGCTTCTTTTTTCTTCTTTTCGGCTATTAATTTTGTAAGATGGCTCATTATTCCGACCTCTACAACTCCCAATACTTCTTTTACCTCTTTAACTTCTATTAATTGATCTTTGCCTGCAAAGGTTATTACTTGGTCTAAGAGGCTTTCAGCGTCTCTTATGGATCCTCTTGCAGCCAGAGCCACTAATCTTAAGGAGCCTTTTTCTACTTTCAGGGATTCTTTTTTACAGATTATTTTTAATTTTTTAATAATATCGTCAATACTTAACTTTTTGAAATCGAAGCGCTGGCACCTGGAAAGAATGGTGGGAAGCATTTTATGCACTTCGGTTGTGGCTAAAACGAAAACAGCATGCTTTGGAGGTTCTTCCAAAGTTTTTAAAAGAGCGTTGGCTGCCGCTTTGCTCAACTGGTGGCATTCATCGATGATGAAAACTTTGTATTGAAGACGGGTGGGTGAAAAACGTATTCCGTCTCTAAGTTCTCGGATGTTGTCTATTCCTCTGTGTGAAGCAGCATCGATTTCGACAAGGTCCATTGACTGTCCACTGGTGATTTCCTTGCAAGAAGGGCATTGGTTGCAAGGTTCAAAACCTTTTCTATTTTCACAGTTTATCGATTTTGCCAGAAGACGAGCCAAGGTTGTTTTTCCCGTTCCTCGAGGACCGGAGAAAAGATAAGCATGCGAAATTGTTCCGTTTTTTATTGCGTTAGTTATGGTTCTAGTGACGTGATTTTGATTGATAAACTCGGAAAAACTTTGAGGGCGATATTTTCTATAAAGTGCCTTGCTCATATTACTTTTTGAAAACTAAAAACTTGTAACCGGCAAAGTTCCAAAAAAATCCCATTATTATCGCCGCTATATTCCCAACGTTGGTCCATATTTCCGGAGTGATGTTAAACTGGGGGCCTATTAAATTAACTATTGTGTAAATTACCACTTCGTGAATCAGCAATCCTCCCAGTGCGACTGAGTAAAACTTAGAAAACTGAGAAACCCCAACGTCTCCTTTATCTTCGAAAGTCCAAAATTTATTCCAAAGATAGGAGTTTACTGAAGCTCCCGTGAAAGACAAAGCTTTGAAAAGAAGAATTATGTTCCCCGAGGACTGTCCAGTGGTAAATATCAATAGGTTTAAAATGCCCAAGTCGATGGTGCTGTTTAGAGTTCCCACCAGCATGTTTTTGCCTGCTTGAAAAATGGAAAGCCATTTTTGACCGAGGAAAGCTACAAAAACCAGCCCGGCTGTTGATAGAATCGGCAGAACTACGGGAAAGGTGAATATTATTTTATCTGCAACTTCAGGAAGATCCAGCCAGCCTTTTATTAAAAGAAAAATGAGGGCGCAGGCCTCCCCGATTACTATGGCGTAAAAAATGTCTCTTTTACTCAAAAATTTTTTAACTTTTTTCATTTTAGAAATTAATGTGTTGAATGTATTTGCTTTATTTTAACAAAAAAAACAAAACACTTCTACCTTCTTTTAGTTTCACACACGTTGTGATAAAATAAAAAATATGATCAAGTTATACAATTCTTTGACCAAGAAAAAAGAACCGTTTGAGCCACTTAAGGATAAAAAAGTAGGGCTTTATACTTGTGGGCCAACAGTTTACGACTATGCTCATCTGGGCAACCTCCGTACTTATATTTTTGAAGATATTTTAAAAAGAAGTTTAGAATACGAAGGACTCAAGGTGCACCATGTGATGAATATTACTGATGTGGGTCATTTGACCTCAGACGAGGACGAGGGAGAGGACAAAATGATTAAGGCCCTAAGGCGGGAAGGAAAAGAACTCACCCCGGAAAACATCTTAAAGGTAGCTCATTTTTACACGGATGCTTTTAAAAAAGATTTTGAAAAACTGAATATGAGGAGGCCTGATGTTTGGTGCAAGGCAACCGATCATATCGATGAACAGATAGAAATGATTCGAAAAATCATGAAAAACGGATATGCTTACGAAACCGAAACCGCAGTTTATTTCGATACTGAAAAACTTGAAGGATACACAAAGCTAGCTGGTCAAAATTTAGAAAGCCTAGAAGAGGCTGTAAGCGTAGAGAAAAGGAAGGATAAAAAGAATCCGACTGATTTTGCTTTGTGGTTGAAACTTGTCGGAAAACATAAAAATCATGTTATGAACTGGGACTCTCCGTGGGGGCGGGGATTCCCCGGCTGGCACATAGAGTGTTCTGCTATGAGCACCAAATATTTGGGGGAAGAATTTGATATTCATTGTGGGGGAATTGATCATCTTAAGATTCATCACACTAATGAAAGGGCTCAAAACATCGCTGCTTTTGGTCATCCGGTTGTATCTTTCTGGCTGCACGGTGAATTTTTAGTTACTAGCAAAGAAAAAATGAGCAAATCAAAGGGTAATTTTTTTACCCTTCAAGAGTTGGAGGAGGAAGGTTTTGACCCTCTCGCCTATCGTTATTTAGTACTTACAGCTCATTATCGCTCTCCCTTGAGTTTTTCTTTTGAGGCGATGGAAGGAGCAAAAAACTCTTTATGCAAACTTCAAGAAAAAGTTGGGGAAATTAAAAGCGAGGTTTCCGGAATCGGAAAAGGAGCTTTGGAATATGAAAAAAAGTTTAAAAACAAGGTGAAAGATGACTTGGACATACCCGGCGGCCTGGCTGTTTTTTGGAAGATGATAAAAGATCAAAAGGTAAAACCTGAGGACAAATGGGCTTCGCTTTCGGAGCTTGATCAGATTTTGGGTTTGGATTTGAAAAATGTGAAGCTCGCTGAGATTCCTGCGCGGATTAAAACCTGGGCAGAAGAAAGAGAAAAACTTAGAAAGAATAAAAAATTTAAAAAAGCGGATAGAGTAAGAAAAAAAATAAAAGAAGCAGGGTTTGAAGTAGAAGATACTAAAAAAGGCCCGAAGATAAAAAAATGTAAAAGTTGATTAGAAGTATTAAAAACGGGAAAAACTCCCGTTTTTTACTTTTCAACACAAAAATGTTAATTTTCTGTTCAAATCGGAGGCTTGCGGAAATATTTCTTTTTAAGTTATAGTTAATTAAATGGCTAAAACAAATTACAACAACCAAGCAAAAAGTCTTCCTCGTGCGGTTGAGGCAGAACGTTCTCTTTTGGGGTGTGTTTTAATGGATAAAGTTGCTGTTGCTCGGGTGGTTGATGTTTTGCTTCCTCGTGATTTTTACAAAGAAAAGCACCGTTTCGTTTTCGAGTCAGTAGTTGAGCTTTTTGAAAAAGGAGAGCCGGTAGATGTTTTAACGGTTAGCAACCGGTTGGAAGAGAAAGAAGTTTTAAAAGAGGTCGGAGGTCGTACTTATCTTACGGAGTTAGTAAATTCTGTTCCTACTGCTGCTCATGTTATGGAGTACGCCAACATAGTACAAAAAAAGAGGGTTTTAAGGGACTTAATAGAAGCTTCTCATCATATTTTACAACTCGGCTACAAGGAAGAAGAAGAGGTTGAGGTTCTTTTGGATAAAGCTGAGGAAAGGATCTTTAGTATTGCCGAAGATCGATTGAGCCAGGATTTTGTTCCGGTAAAAAGCACCTTAGAAGAAGCATTTGAAAGAATAGATTCTCTTTCAAAGCAGAAGGGAACACCGCGCGGCGTCTCTACGGGTTATCGGCAATTGGATAATCTTTTAGCCGGGCTTCAAAAATCAGACCTTATTCTGCTTGCTGCCAGACCTTCTGTTGGTAAGTCTGCCCTTGCTCTGAATTTTGCCTCCCACGCAGCGTTGGAAGAAAATGTCCCGGTTGGAATTTTCAGTTTGGAAATGTCTAAGGATCAAGTAGTAGACAGGTTGATAGCAGCCGAGTCCGGTATTGATCTTTGGCGTCTCCGAACCGGAAGAGTTTCAGGCGGAGAAAAAAGCAACGATTTTGAAAGAATTAGAAGAGCCCTTGGGGTTTTGTCAGAAGCCCCTATTTATATTGACGATTCCGCGACCTCTAATATTTTACAAATGAGGGCTATGGCAAGAAGACTGCAGGCAAAAAGGGGGCTGGGCCTTTTAATTGTTGACTACTTGCAGCTTGTTGAGCCGAGGATTATGGCTGATAGTATGGTAAGACAAATTACAGAAATTTCACGTTCTCTTAAAGGTTTGGCTAGAGAGCTTGAAATACCAGTTTTAGCTCTTTCGCAGCTTTCAAGAAGAGTTGAGCGGAGAACCCCTCCTCGCCCCATTTTGGCTGACTTGAGGGAAAGTGGAGCCTTGGAGCAGGATGCGGATGTAGTTATGTTTATTTACAGAAAAAGAGAAGAAAACAGCAACCGTTACAAAAATAAGTCAGAAATTATTGTCGCTAAACACAGAAACGGACCGGTGGGAACAGCCGATCTTTACTTTGATGAACGTACAGTTACTTTTCGGGACGTTGAAACACGTTTTGACGAAGAGTGATAACGTGATATGTATTCTGAAGAAATTGAAAAATTAATAAGAAAGTTTTCTAACTTTCCAGGGGTGGGTCCTAAAACTGCTGCTCGTTTTGTGTTTTATCTTACAGATCTTTCTAAAAAGGAAACAAAAAGTTTCCTGGAAGCCGTTGCGGGAGTTAAGAACAATCTTAAAAGATGTAATTTTTGTTTCAAGTATTTTAATTTTTCTTCCCAGAAGAACAAAACACTTTGTGAAATCTGCAGCGATCCGAGAAGAGAGAAAAACAAAATATGCGTAGTTGAAAAAGAAACTGATCTATCCTCTATCGAAGAAAAGCACTTTTACAAAGGACTTTATTTTGTCTTGGGAGGGAGTGTTTCTTCTCTGGAAAAAAAAGATTTAAAAAAACTGCGGATCGAAGAACTAAAGGAAAGAATTAAAGATCCCGGTAAGTTCGGAATCCAAGGAAAAGTAAAGGAAGTTATTTTAGCTCTAAACCCAACCACCGAGGGTGAAGGAACAACTCTTCTTCTTCAGCGAAAGTTAAAGAAGCTTCCTGTTACTTTGACTCGTTTGGGACGCGGTCTTCCCAGAGGAGGAGAAGTAGAATACGCTGACAGGGAAACTCTCTCCTCCGCTTTTAAGAATAGGAGTTGAAACAAATTAAAAAACAGGTCTTTTCACCTGTTTTTTAATTTTTAAGAGATCGATTTGATTTTTACTTTCATGTAGGGTTGTTTGTGCCCCTTTTTAGTCATCTGCCTCGTTTTGTTTTTAAACTTTAAAACAGTGATCTTTTTCCCTCTTCCTTTTTCGCTAATTTCACCTTTTACCTCCGCTCCTTTTAAAAAAGGTTTTCCTATCTTGGTTTTGTCCTTTATTTGAGTCAACAAAACTTTATCGAAGACCACTTCATCTCCTTCTTTTTTATTCTTTATTTTTTCTATTTTTACTTCGTCTCCTTCTTTGACTAAGTATTGCTTCCCTCCTGTTTTTATAACTGCCGAATTCATAAAATTTATTTAAGTTTTAAACCATGCTTATTTCTAACAAATTTTTAGCTTGTTTTCAAGTTTTTGAGTTTGAGGTCGGAAAGGGTGATGGCTCTTCCGACACTATGCGAGTGCTTTGCGGGCTTCATTGATTTTTTCCTCCCAAGCTCTTATCTTTTCTTCGGTGCCTGTTTGTTGCGCCAGGTACCGGTTTAAGGCAAGCATTTCCGCCTGCGTCAGGCCGATTACTTCTCGGCCTGTTTTTTCCTTCCCGGCGATCACCTTTTCCCATTTTTGAAGATCGTCGTTTGTCATCCAAGCTCTTCTCCAGCGGAGAAAAGCCATGGCGTAGTCAAGGAGGAAAAGATTCTTCCTCCCGTTTTCTCCGGAGAGAGCCTCTTTTAAGGCGTCTCTCATTTTCCACACAGTTCTCATTTTTATCTCCTTTCTGTCGGGGCCATCACCCTCTAAAGGTACTATATTAATACTACCTTTTTTGAGCTTAATTTCAAGTTAAAATTTAAAAGAGTCGAAAACGACTCTTTTTTATTTGGCAGCCCCACGGGGATTTGAACCCCGGTTACAAGGATGAGAACCTTGCGTCCTGAACCACTAGACGATGGGGCCTTTTACAAATTCTAACTTTCTTTTTTGTGCTTGTCAAAGTTTTTTAACTCTTTTGAGACTTGTACTAAATTGAATTTAGCTGCCACTAAAAAAGCTATAACCGAAGCTAAAGATTCAAGCTCATTTTTACTCCATTTTCCTTTTATTCGGAAGGGAACAAGGTGGCCGTCGAACTCCGCCTTGAAACTGGTTATTTCTTTTTCTCTTATTAGGTCCGTAATCATTACTTCGGCTTTAGACCCAACAGCGTAGTTTTTCCGAATTGCTTTTGTCGCCACTTTGTTTTTGGAGGCGGGGGAAACAAGGTAATCTTTGGGTCTTAATTTTTTAACTAATTTTTTAAACTTCGGAGAAGAATTTTTTTTGAAAATTAAAAAAGCTCTCTGGGACCTTTTTAAAAGTTTGGGGGAAACTTTTTTCCAAACAAGAGGTGTTCTTTCAGGGGTTTTTTCTAAAAGCCACCCTAAGAGATTAAAAGACAACTTGTCCTCCGGATCAATGAAAACGATCTCTTTTATTCCTAAAAAAACACTTAATTTTTTTATAATTTTTTTCATTTTAAGTCCTCGGTTTTGGTAGGGGGGATTTCCCAATAGTCTAAAATATATTTTGCGAGGTTGTGAAAGATTGGAACGGCGGAATAACCGGCTGTTCTTGTCTGGGGAGCGTCTAGTTTAACTACTATTAGAAATCTTGGGTCATAAGAAGGAGCAAAACCTACGAAAGTTTGGGCGGTTTCCTCTGAATAACCCTTTCTGTCGACTCCGAGAGCTGGCCAAGGCATCTGAGCGGTTCCAGTTTTTCCTGCTACGTGGTAACCTTTTATCTGTGCACTTTTAGCAAAGCCGGTTTCGACCACCGAAGTTAACATATTGGTCATTTGTTGGGCGGTTTCTTGTGAAATTACCCGTTCCTCTTTCCGGGGTGGAAAAAAATCATTAGTTTTGGGATCTGTGTCTTTTATGATCTTAACGGGCGTCATTTTTCCGTTATTGGCAAAAACTGAGAAGGCTTGAGCTAGTTGGATCGGGGTCACCTCTATTCCCTGTCCAAAAGATGCGGTTAGGAACGATATCTCTCTTCCGGATTTAATTTCTTTGTTCTGAGGTAGAAGTTCTCCTTGAACAGCTATGCCGGTTTTTTCTAAAAAACCAAATCTTTCAATATAGTCCCAAAACTTTTTATGGCCGAGCTGTCTTTCTGCAAATACGGCTCCGGTATTGATGGACTTCTCTAAAACATTGGTCATAGTTTGTCTTCCCCATACATTTTGATCATAGTTGCGAATGGTCCATGAACCAACTTCAACTTTTCCGGTGTCAACGTATTCTGTTTCTGGAGTGACCCTTTTTTCGTTTAAAGCGGCAGCCATTGTAAACGCCTTAAAAACAGAACCCGGTTCGTAAGCTATTTGAACAGCATTGTTTTGAAAAACCCAGGTGTTTTCTACTTTTGAATATTCGTTGGGATTAAAAGATGGGTAGTGGGCCATGGCTAAAACTTCTCCCGAGCGCGGATCAAGAACTATTACCTGACCGTTTTTGAACTTGTATTCTTCATGGGCTTCTTTGAGCATTTCTTCTGCTGTAAATTGGATATTCGGATCTAGGGTGCTTTGGACATTGGTTCCTTTTCCCTGATTATTTTCTTGTTCAGAAAGAAACTCAAAGGGGGCTCCGCTTTTTTGAATTAAAGTTTCCTTGCCTTCAAGTATTTCTTGGCAATATCCTTCAATTCCATACTGACCTGTGTTTTCCCCTCCTACGAATCCGATAACGTTGGCGGCTGTTTCCCCCTGGGGGTAAAAGCGAGTATTTTTCTCTTCGACATATACTCCGGTTAAGTTTGCTTTTTCGATTTCTTCAACTTTTTCTTTTGAAAGATCATATTTTAAGGCAGCGAAGTAGTTGTTTTTTGAAAGCGCTTCTTCTATTTCTTCTTTTTCCATCTTCAAAATTAGAGAAAGTTTTTCTGCTACTTCGCTCTTGTTTTTTATAGTACGAGGAGAAACAAAAACATATTTTTCTTGTTTGTTGGCGGCCAAAGGATCGCCGTTTGCAAAAAATATTTCTCCTCTTTCTCCTTGGATCGGTTTAATTATTTTTTGCTGTCCCTCAGCAAGAGCTAAATAGAAGTTGTTTTTTTTGATCTGTAAAAAAATTAAGCGACCGATGATAGTCGCTCCTAAAACGATAAAGATGAACATTAAAATGTATTCCTTCCACTTTTTCATCTTCACTCCGTCTTAGCTACTTCCTGGTTCAAAGTATTAATGTAGGCAATTTCTTGTACTTTTTCAAAATCCATTTTCTCAGCGAAATTTTCGATTTTTTCGTAATCCCCTCTTCCTTTTGCTAGTGTGTTCAACTCTTCATTGTTTGAAGAAAGAAAGATTATTCTCTCCTTATACTTTTGAGCTTGAAAAGAACCTTGAATTAAATTAGTAAATTGAAAGGCAAAAGAAGTAGTTAGAGCGATATTAGCGAGTATTAAAAGAGTGACGCTTGCCTTGTGTATGACATTGGTCATTTTTGTAAAGATTATTTTTTAATAATTTCGGCGGCCCTGAGTCGGGCGGATCGTGAACTTGGATTTTCTTTTTTTTCCGCCTCACTCGGTCTTACCGCTTCTTTTGTTAAAATCTTGAGGTTTTCCGCCTCTTTCTTGAAAAAGTTTTTAACTATCTTGTCTTCTAAGGAATGAAAGGAAACAACCACTATCCGCCCTTCTTTTTCGATCACTCTCAGTGCCTGGGGTAAAGTTTTTTTAAGGTTTTCCAGTTCTTCATTGACTGCTATTCTCAACGCTTGAAAAGTCTTTGTTGCTGGGTGGATTCTTCTTTCTTGGTACCAGGTTGGGGTAGATTTTTTAATTATCTCCACCAGGTCTTTAGTTGTTTTAATTTTTTTCTTTTTTCTTTGCTTTATTATTTTCCCACTTATTTTATGGGCAAATTCTTCTTCTCCGTATTCTTTTAATATTTCCTCTATTTTTTTTCTGGGCCAGTTGTTTACGATTTTCCGAGCGGTTAATTTTTCTTTCTTTCCGTCGAAGCGCATGATGAGAGGTTCGTCTTTTTGGAACGTGAATCCTCGGCCGCTCTCTGTAAGATGATTTGTGGAAAGTCCAAGGTCGAAGATGATTCCAGAAAAGTTATTGACGGGGATGTTTTTTGCTATTTTTTCAAGGTTGGAGAAGTTTTCGTTGACGAGGATTAATCTTCTTTCAAGGTTCTTTTTTTCTTGTTTTTCCCTTACCTTATTCAGCATTTCATTGTCCCAGTCTATTCCTATAACTTTCCCCTCGGGTTTGGATTTTTCTAATATTTTTAAGGCGTGCCCCCCTTGGTTTATTGTTGCGTCGATATAATGTTCGTTTGGCTGGGGAGACAAATAATGGATAACCTCTTTTTGAAGAACGGGGACATGCATCTTAAATACCAAGTTCTTCTAGTTTTTCCACCATACTTCCGATATTTCTTTCGGTCTTGTCTTTGTATTTCTCCCATTTTTCTCTTTCCCAAATTTCTATCTTATTAATCATTCCGATTATTGTTACTTCTCTTTCAAGGTCGGCATATTTAGCTAAATAATCCGGGACAAGAATTCTTCCTAACTTATCGAAGCTTACTTCAGAAGCTCCGGAAAGCATAATCCTTACAAAACCTCTTGTTTCCCCCTTCGCGGTTGGCAGATCTTGAAGTTTTTGGGCCAACTCTTTCCAAGCGTTTAACGGGTAAAGGACTAGACAATTTTCAATGCCGCGCGTAATAACCGCCTTTTCTCCTAGTTCTTTTCTCATACTTGCCGGAATGGACATTCTTCGTTTTTCATCCATCGAATAGTTGTGCTGACCCATGAACATGTTGTTTTTCACATTATTACTGCTTTTTAACATGTTTTTCCACAATTTTCCACTTCATGTTAATTATATTCCACTTAGTGTTTAGCTGTCAATAGGTTGAAAACACCCCTTTTTCCACACTTTTTTCACAGTTTATTTATTAAAATTAAAAACAACCTGGACATCCAGGTTGTTTTTTTTAACCTTTTTTCTTTCTTAAAACTCTTTTAAAAAGAAAAAGAAGTTAGCCATCTGACTTTCTTTAAAGTTTTCAAAAGGCATTAAAGAAGGATCGTCCGGCAGCTCCGGGGTTTCCTCTATACCGGGATAATCAGGGTAAGAAGGTTGAGGATATTCACCGGGTGTTGGATAAGGTTCAATTTCTGGTGTGGGAAAAGCTTCCTCCCAAGTTTTTGCCTCTTCTGGAGGAGTAATTTCGAACTCTTTGTCGAAGTCGAAAAAGTCAAACTTTGAACTTATCAAGAGTGACCCCTCTTCTCCGTTTTCAAATTTAGCTAAGTTTAACTCTTTGTTTAGTGTGATTCGGTAGACGTAAAAATCTTTTTTCCCGATCCACAACTCCACTTCAACTTCCCCCATTTTCTCTAAAAGATCATTGAGCTCTTCTTCCATTTCCGTTCTTTTTAAGTTTTCAGCTTCTTCTGTTTTCATAACCTCCGAGAATTCAAATATCAAGCTTTTAAGATCTTCTTTGTTCAAGACTACTTTGTAGTGATAAGCCTTGTTTCCGTTGATACTTTCTTCGCCCAAATCTTCTTTGATTTGAAACAAGTCTTTTTTACTCCATATTTCTTTTAACTTTTCGCTCATCTTCGTCTCTTCTTTGTCTTCTACTGCCTCCATTTTTATCCACTGGTCGTAATTTTCACTAGAGAATGAAAAAAGTGGAATCATGGGGAATTCCTCTATCTTAATGTAATTTTCTCCTTCAGCCCTTATAATTTTCATTTTGGCAGTAAAGGTCATCCCCGTTATTCCTCCTTCGTAAGTTGTGTTCATGTCGAATTCGTACCCACCTTCTATTTCCTTTAATTGCCCATCCATTTTCATTTTAAGATGAAACGAATTCAAGTCTTGACTTTCTCCCTGAACTTTTATTTCTCCATCAAGACTTTGACTTTTAATGTTTTTTTGTTTCGCTAAAGATTTTGCTAAAACTTCTTCAGGGCTGAGGCGAAAAGGATTCCAGCTTGGGTTGTAAGTTTTGGTAGCTAATGCAGCTACCCCTAAAGATAAGACAAGAAAGGCTCCGACAACTGGAATTATAATTTTTTTCATATTTTTTTGTTTTTATTAATCTTAATCGACCTTTTTAATTTTAAAATCTGATGTTAAAACAACAGTGTCCCCCTTTTTTAATTTGTCTTCAAGAAGCGCGGTTGCAAAAGCATTTTCCACTTTGTTTTGAATTGTTCTTTTCATTTCACGCGCCCCAAACTCCGGCTTGTAAGAGAGTTCTACTATTTTTTCTTTAAGGTCTTCGGTGATTTTAAAATCAATATATTTTTCCTTAAGGTTGTATTTTACTTTTTTTAGCATAAGTTCGGAAATATCTAAAAGGTTTTCATGAGTCAGGGCTTTGAAAACAATGAAGCCGTCAAAGCGGTTTATGAACTCGGGACGAAAAATTCTTTCTTCAAAAACATAGTCTATTATTTCTTGCTTTAAGTTTTCTGTATCCGCTTTTTCTTTTAAACTTTTCAGGATGATTTTGTAGCCGGCGTTTGAGGTGGCGATAATAATGGTGTTTTTGAAATTTATTTTTTTCCCCAGTCCGTCGGTGCAAAAACCTTCGTCCAAAATCTGTAAAAACAGGTTCAAGATATCCGGGTGAGCTTTTTCTATTTCGTCTAGTAAAATTAAGGAAAACGGGGTTTGTTTGACTTTTGAAGCCAGGGTCCCCGGCTCATTCTTGTCCCCGATCAGTCTTTTGAGGTCTCTTCTTTCTTGGTACTCGGACATGTCTATTCTTATCATTCTTTCTTCACTACCGAAGTAATTTTCAGCCAGAGTTTTAGCGGTTTCAGTTTTCCCGACTCCCGTGGGCCCTAAGAAAAGAAACGTACCGATAGGCCCCTTTTTGGTTGCTATGCCGGATCGTGAACGCCGAAGAGCCTCAGCTATGGATTTTACTGCCTCTTCCTGGTTTATAATTCTCTCATGCATTAATTTCTCCAAGTGAAGAAGGGTTTCTTTCTCATCCGTTTCTATTTCCCCCACTGGAATATTAGTTTTTTCAGTTACCACCCGGGCCAGATGCCTGGGTAAAAGAACTTTCTTTTTTGTTTCAGACAGGTAGCTTAAGGAGTCTTCCAGTAAGTTGATCGCTTTTTGCGGAGAAGCCTCGTCTGCTAAAAATTTTTGAGAGTAGCTTACTATATCCCGCAAGACTGGATAAGGGACAAAACTGTCATATTCTTTTTCATAAAATCCGAGTACTTTTTCTAAAACGAGGATAGTGTTTCTTTCGCCAAACTCTTCCACCTTTATTCTCTCGAAAAGATTTAAAAATCCTTTTTTCTGTGACATTTTTTGCAGGTAATCGTCGTAGTCGCAAATTCCCACCACCCTAACCTTAGAGGATTTAAGGTGCTTTAAAAAAAGGCCGGACAAGTCTACTATCCCTCCTTTTTCAGAAGAAGCTACGAATTGAGAAAAGTGGTTAATTACCAAAATGACGTTTCCTGCGGAAGAGGCTTCTTCAAATATATTTTTCACTAAAATATTTAACTCTTCTTTTTTTTGAGCCTTAGCAACTAAAGAAGCAAGGTCCAAATCCAAAACTCTCTTGTAGTTTAGCTCTTTAGTGGATTGCCCTAGGGCAACTCTTTGAGCGAACTTTCTTACCACAGTTTTTTTTCCTACTCCGGGCTCTCCTATTATTAACACGTTGTTTTTGATCTTTCCAGACAAAGTTCTTTCTATCTCATTTAACTCTTTTTCTCTGTCTACAATTTTTACTTCCCTTCTTTTTTGAAAAACACTTCTTAAATCTGTGGAGTGTTTATCTAACTCTACCGTATAGCCTGCTGCCCAGTCTTTTCCTATGCCTACAAACCTTGAAAGGCTTTGCTCAGACCAAAAGGCTGGTTTTTCCCTTTTTAGATCTTCGAGCCACCAAGTTAGGTTTTCTATGTCTTCTGCATACAAGTCTTTGTCCATTAAATACCTGTTTAGGGTGGGGCTTGTTTTGGAAAGGGCGGCCAAGAGATCTCCTGTTGTTATCCTTTCTCCCTTTCTTTTTTTCATGGAGCTTTCTGCCAGAAAAAGGGTTTTCTCAAAATCTTCCTTCGTTTTTAACGCTAAATCTTTTTTGACCTGGTTTTTTAATTTACTTTTAGTGATAAGAGATCGATAGAGAATAAAGCCTATTCCCTTGTCGGTTTCTAGAAGTGTCAAAAGAAGCTGGTTCGGGTTTGGATTTTTAAATCTTCGTTGAGCCCTATAAACAACTTTTAAAGCTTGAAAACTTAAAAGTTGTATTAAATCCTTTTTTGTTTTTTTCTCTTTTTTCAGCTTTTTTTCATAAAAAGTGAAAAGAAGGTGAAAGACAAGAAAGAGTGAAAGGTACAAGGGCCAAGGTTCAAGGAGGGGCGTGTTTATGAGAAAGGGAAGGTGATTGTTTTGAAAAAAGAAGGAAAAAAGAGCCGTGATAAGCAATAAAAATCTTAAAACATTTATTACCTTGAAGAAAAACTCAAGTTTTAACGCAGGATACAGGGAGCTTTTTTTAACTTGAATTTTTTTCATAAACTGATCATTTTTAATCCCAAATCAAAAAGCTTATATATTAAAACCGGGGTTAAAAACCACCCCGCAAGAAGTACCGGCCCAATTGCTAAAAACAGTAGCTCCACTACAAACCCCGCTAATATAGTTGTAAGGCGGATAAAAAATCCTAAAAGCCGCGATATTAAATTGGAAGAGAAAACCTCGATAAATCTTTCAAAATCAAAGCCTCGTCCGTAATCCCATTTGTATCTTCTCCATGGAGCGAACAATGTTTTTAACAAGAGGGGGAAAGAAAAAAAATCTATTCCGAGTTTTAAAAGATTTCTCCAAATAGAAAATATTTTTTTAGGGACGTCCCAAAAAAACCAGACAAAGAAGCTAATTAGAGTTTGCAAAAGGTAAGGCATAGGAGGGTGGGTGTGCCTGGACTTGAACCAGGGACCTCCACGATGTGAACGTGGCGCTCTAGCCGACTGAGCTACACACCCTGTTTTTAAATTACAACTTTTAATATTATAATAAGAAAGAAGTGAAGTTACAACCATGGAAGTTTATCAGATACATTTTGAAGCGGGCGAAGAAAGGAAGTTAAAAACTTTCTTTTTTCAACCTGAAAATGTTTACAAGTCCAGACTGGGACGGCTCTTTTTAGCAGGCGATACAAAGAAGGATCTGGATTCTGATAATATGCTTGGTCTTGTCTCTCGAATTATTAAAGAAGAATTTTATACCCACAGAGGTAAAGACCCAGCTCTAGCTCTTAAAGAAACTTTAAAAGTTGCCAACAAATATTTTCAACAGGTAGCGGCGAAGGGGAGCGTGGATTGGATCTCTGATTTTAATTTTGCAATATTAAATTTGGTAGAGAATAAAGATAAAAAGGGCTTTACCCTGAACTTTACCTCTACCGGGTCTATGAAAGTCGTTCTTTTAAGAGGCGGGGACGTAATCAATCTTGGGCAAAAACTTGAAAAAAAAGAAATTGATCCTTTCCCCGTGAAGGTTTTTTTTAATATTGTCTCCGGACAGATACAAAAGGAAGACCGTCTTTTTGTTTTGAGTGAAAATGTTTACAAGAACTTACTGGAAAATAATTTTCTGAAAAAAATCGCTCAAGCTCCTTTTCTTTCGGATCGGAGGATTAAAAGGTCTCTCAGCCCTTTAAAAAAGAACTTGTCCGGAGTTTGTTTAATAATAGATCTTGTGGGAGATGAGGGCAGGCAGAAAAAAAATCGGATGATGTTTAAAACTGGCAAGAAAAAGAAGGTTTTACAGGAAATGAAAAGTAGGTTCTCCCCTTCTTTTTTGAAAAGCGCTAAAGCAAACCGCGTTACAGGTTTTTTCTCCGATCTTCTCTCAAGTGCAAAAGATATATTCCGAAAATTTTTTAAAAAAGCAAAGAAAAAATTTCAAAAAGTTAATTTCCCTTCTTTTTCATTGCCCGTTTCTTTTCCTAAAAAGGAAATAGCGTGGATTTTACTGCTTCTTCTTATCGTTCTCCTTGCCAGGTCTTTTTCTGGGAAAGAAGGCAGACGGGACAGAGAAGAAATAAGAGGCAGGCTTGAAGTTGTCCAAGAAAAACAAGAAAGCGCTCTTCTTTTTTTGCAAGAAGAAAAACAAGAAGACGCTCGTAATCTACTTAAGGAAGCCTGGGAAGATTTAAAGACTATTCCCATCAAGGGCGACTATTTGAAAGAAGAGATTGAAAACACCAAGAAAGAGATTGAGAATGAGCTCCTCGTTTTATATGGTTATGAAAAAATAGAAGAGCCGAGCGTTTTTTATGAATTTCCCGAGCAAGAATTTTTGCCTCAAAAAATCGTGATGCGCAAAGGTGATATTTTCGGTTTGAGCTTCTATTCGAATCTTGTTTTTAAAATAAATGAAGAGGGAGATGTTAAGAGATACGAAACCAGTTTTAATTTTAAGGGCGGAGATTCTTCTGAGGATGGTGTTGTAGTTTTTCAAACTACCAAAGATGAGTTCATAAAATTTGAAGATGAGGTTTTAACCTCACCTTTCCAATTAGAAAAACCCTATGAAGGTTTTAAGTTTAAAGAGATTTCATATTTTTCTTCAAACCTTTACTTCTGGGGGGAAAGAAGAAACGAAATAGTGAAATATTTAGCTATAGGTTCAGCCGATACGTGGTCTAGGCCGTCTTTTTGGTTGAAGGAAGAAATTGTTCCGGGGACTAAAGTAAACTCGATGTCGATAGACGGAGGAATATGGCTGCTGGGAGAAAAAGAAATATATTATTTTTACAAAGGGGAATTAGAAAAAAGCTTCACAATTGATATTTTTCCCTCAAACTCGAACTATGAAAAAATAATTACTCCCTTAGATTCTCAATATCTTTTTCTTCTAGACAGCGGAGAAGAAAGAATCGTTGTTTTAAACAAAGAAAATGGAAAAACAGTTAAGCAAATTGTCAGCCCTCGATTTAAAAACTTGAAAGACTTTGGATTGTATCAAAACGACCTTTTCATTTTAGATGGATCTATTTTATACAAGATTTCTTTAGATTTACCAAATTAAAAACGGCCTTGAAGGGCCGTTTTTATCCTTTACTTTAGTTCTACAGTTGCTCCAGCTTCTTCCAATTGTTTTTTCATTTTCTCTGCTTTCTCGGTGTCAACATCCTCTTTTATTGTTTGGGGCTCTGTCGCTACTTCTTCAACCAAATCTTTGCAGTCCTTTAGTCCCTTTTGTGTAATCTTTTTAACTGCCTTTATCACTCCTATCTTTTTTTCACCAATATCAGTTAAAACGACGTTGTAGGCACTTTTTTCTTCTTTTTCTTCTTCTTTTCCTGCTGGTGCGGCGGCGGGAGCAGCAGCCATCGGCATTGAGGAAACTCCAAACTTTTCTTCTAGTATCTCAACTAATTTGGCGAGATCAACCAGCTTCATTTCTTCTATCTCTTTGACGATGCCTTGAAGATGCTTTGGAACCTCTACTTCTTTTTCTTCCTTTTCTTCCTTTTTTTCTTCTTTTTCTTTTTCTTTTTTAGCCATATTAAGCTTTGCTTCTTTCGTTAAGAACGTATAATAGACCTTTTAAATTTCCTTTTAACAAATTATGAAGTTTGAAAACTGGTGTTTTAAATCCTTGAAGCATTTTTCCGTAGAGCTCTTCCTTGGAAGGTATTTTTGCCAACTGAATTGCTTGTTCTCTATCAATAAATTCTCCCTCCAATACTCCTCCTAGAATTTTTGGGGCTTCGTGTTTTTTCTCCATTTCATACACTCTTTTAACCGGCTTTATTTCGTCTTCAAAACCGAAAACTAAAGCAACCTGCCCCTCTAAGTCCTTTCTGAAAGGAACTTCTTGACTTTTAAATGCTATTTCTATTAGGTTTTTTTTGGCAACAAAAACTACTCCTTTGTTTTCTTTTACTTTCTCCCGAAGATCAAATAATTTGTCCGCAGGCAAGTTTTTGAAATCGATAAAATAAGTTGCCTTTTGTTTTTTAAGGTTTTCTTCTATCGTTTTAATGGTTTCTTTTTTTTGTTTTCTTGTTTTGGCCATGTTTTTTAAATAAAAAATCTGCGGATTAGAATACCGCAGACAAAATCTAAAATACTTTGTTTTCCTCGGCAGGCTGCCTCAAAGCTATTATGTATTAAACTGCCTGCTGTCTGCGGATTATTTACATCCTAACATCTTTAATTTAGGGAGTCAAGGATTTTTTTACCAAACTGCTTTGCCGCCTGGGGTCCGTTGGCGGTAACTATTCTTTCGTCTTTTACAACGGGTTTGGAAATAAATTCTGCCCCTCTTTTTTCTAACTGCTTTTTTGGTTTCTTATTCAGGTCACTTGTCCATACGGTTGCTTTTTTGTCTTTTAAAACTCCCGACTCTGCTAAAATTAAAGGAGAAATACATATGGCGGCTATTATCTTTTTTTCTTTTTCAGCTTTTTGTAGTAAACCATGCACCCTTTCGTTGTTTAAATGCTTTAAAGCTCCGGGCCCCCCCGCTAAAACTAAAGCGTCTTTTTGGGAAACATTTAATTCGTCAATATTTTTAACCATGACCTCTCCTCCGCTTTCTCCAACAGCTAAACCTTTTTTATCGCTGTAAGTTTCAACTTTAATCCCTGCCTCCTTTAGAATTTTTACAGGAGTAAAATATTCTTCATCTTTAAAATCTCTAAAAGCCACTAAGTACGCTATTTTTTTATTCATTTTTTAAGTATTTTAATTTTGCTTGATTATGGCCCTCTAATGTTTTGTTAAATATGGTGTCTCCCTCTTTTGTGTTTAAATAATACCAAAAATCTGTGGAGATTGGGTTGATTGCAGCTTGAATACTTTCTAACCCGGGGCTGCAAATTGGAGCTGGGGGGAAACCGAGGTTTTTATAGGTATTGTAGGGGGAGTCTATCTCGTAATCTTTTTTTAAGAGAGGAGAATTGAATTTATCTTTGGCGTAAGAAACAGTGGCGTCCACTTGAAGGGGCATTCCGGCGTTTAGTCTTTTCCATAAGATGCCTGCTACAATTTGTTTTTCCTCCTTGATCCTTATTTCTTTCTCTAAAAGAGAAGCCATGATCAAAACTTCATAAAAGTTTTCTTCATCAATTTCTTTCTCTGAGGTTTTTTTATCTAAATTTTTGATCATTCTTTCTATTATTTCTTGGGAGCTTGAGTCTTTGTCGAAAAAGTAGGTGTCTGGAAACAAGAAACCTTCTAAACTGTTTTCTCCTGGTGCGTTTTGTAAAACAAAGTATTGATTTTGATAGTCGGCTATTTTTTTACTTTCTATTTCTATCTCTTTTTGTAATTTTTCCGATATGATTTGTTCTGTTTGATTTATGGTTTTTCCTTCCGGAATGGTTACCCTGACTCCTTCTTCCCCCCCCTTTTTCAAGATGTTGGTTACTTCTTTAGTGGTTAAGGAAGAAGATAAAGTATATGTTCCTGCTTTTAATTCGTTCCATTTTCCCTTAAGAAGAACCCAGGACAAGAAAACATATTTATCTTCTATAATCCCTTCTTTCTTTAATTTATCGGTAATGGATAAGACGCTCTCCCCTCTTTTTATCTCAATGATTGCCTTTTTATCTTTAAGCGTTAAAGGGGTGGTTGCTTTTTTATGAAGGAAGGTATAAGCTCCCGCCATAAAAAGCGGGAGCAGAAGAAGGCATAGAATCTTTTTTGGAATTTGTCTCATGTGAAATTATTTTTCCTCTGGTTTTTCTTCAATAGGTAGTTCCTCTGGAAGTTCTGGAGTGGTTTCTTCTTCCTGATCTTCAAGTCCTTCAAAAGGAGATTTTCCTTCCTGGATGTTAGAAATAACTTTTTTTACTTCTTGGTTGTCGGGATTCAAATCAGACACTTCTCTTAATTCTTGCAGAGCCTCTTGTGTTTTTCCCTGCTTGCTGTACACCAGCCCGAGGAAATATTTCGCATTGGAATACTCGGGACTTATCTTTAAAGCTCTTTTTAATTCACCTTCTGCCTTTTCTAAGTCTTCGTTATTATAGTAGAGAACTCCAAGTTGAAATGCCAACCCGGCGTCTTGGTTGGGATTATACCCTAGGATGTAGGGAGCCATTAGTTTTAGGTTTTCAAGGGTTTGTATCGCCTCTTCATTTTTTCCTTGAGCGATATAGGTTATTGCCATTTGATAAGATGCCGGCGAATAGTCCGGTTTCAACTGGAAAGCTTTTTTAATGTGTTCTTCGGCCTGCGTGAAGAGTTCTTCGCTTTGATCTTCTTTAATTGTTGCTTGGGTAAGGTAAACTTTTCCCAACTCAACGAGAAGATAAGGGTTGTTGGGTTCTAATCTTCGAGCTTCGTTGTAAGATTTTACAGCCCAATCAAAAGCTTCTTTTGAGGATCCAAGTATCTGCTGATAGGTTTGGGCTCTTGCTTCCCAGTTGGCAACATTTCTAGAATTTATATCCGTAGCTCTTCTTCCTGAAACAGCGGCGTTGCTGACCAAGGTGCTTATCTGTGTTCCTTTTTCTTCTGTAGAAAGGTCTTGTTGACCTATTTGTTGTGCCTTTAAGAGGTAAAGAGTAGAAAGATCCCTCCAAAACTGTTCTTGTTGAGGGTTTAAGTTAACCGCTTCTTGCATCTTGTTTATTATTTCATCGATCTTTCCGGCTGTCATTGCTTCTTGATACTTCGCTTCCGCTATATATCTTGTTCCTCCAAGATAGAAAAGGAAAATGGTGCTGGTTAGAAGAATGATTCCCGAAAAGGAAAAGATAAAATTTTCTTTGGAATTCGGCTCAAGCGTAATCGCTCTCTTTTTTAGATCAGAGGAGATAACCAGTCCAGCTAAAAGAAGCCACCACAAGAAATCTAAAGCAGTGTTGTGCGTAGTAAAGAATTTACTGATCGAAAGAGCAAGATAGCTCCCAAAAAGAGCAGTGGGAATCATCCAATCCTTTTTTTCTTTTATGAGAGCCTTTATTCCTGTCCAAAACCCGGACAATACTAAAAGCAAAAAACTTATTCCACCCGCTAACCCAAGAGTCCCAATCCGTTCTATAATCTCCGAACCACTCCTAACAAACCTTGTGTTCCAAAATATAGTTTGATTTATGGATGAGTCTCTGTGTAAAGACCATCCATATTTGAAGGTTCCCGGCCCCCACCCTACCATCCAAGTCTTAATGGAGTCGTCCAGCATATTGCGGACAATGTTAAAGGTGGATTGCAACGAAGGGGCTACTGTTGTAGGGGTTTCAACAATGCCTGGAATCTGGATGTTTAAAAAACCGAAGCTTACCGCTAAGGAAAATAGAAAGGCGGGAATTATAATACTTTTCAAGTTTCTTTCTTCGCTTTTCCAGAGAATTAAAACTAAAAGAGTGGCGGAAGAAACTAGGGTAATAAGCCACCCGGTCCAATAGTTGGTTAGAATTAACCCAAAGGTTAAAAGAAGTCCGAAAAGATAAAAAGCTAATTTTGCCAATCCCTTTTCACTCGCAAACGCTGCTGTGATTACAAGCGGCAGGAGGGTGGCCATAAATATGTTCCAAGCTTGAATTGATCCGACAGGGCTGAAACCGGTGCTTTGGGTAAAAGAAAAAGGAATGATAAATTTTTCGAATATCTGTAGGGTTGAAATAACACAGACCAACAAGCCGGTGACAGCTAACACTCCTATCACATTCTTCATCTGATTTTTGTGGAAGATCTGCGTTATAAAGAAAAAACCTATTCCCAAAAGAAGGAAGGTTAAAAGATTTTCTTTAACTTCTTGAGGAGCTCCCCAGAAACTTCCCCATCTCCATCGGGACAGAAAAGTAGATACTGACGCTAGAATGAGAAAAACAAGGGTGAATGCATGAACCAAAGATAATTTAACCTCAAATTTTCCCAAAGAAAGACCTTTTAAAAACCACGCTCCTACTCCAAGCAGGATGAAGACCAACAGAAAAATCTGTTTTGAAAGTTCTATGTTAGATACCTTCCCTATCCCGAAAAAAAGAAGCGCTCCCGCAATTAAAAGATAAGCCATTGATCTGAGCAAGAGGTCAAAAGAGAAAAAATTTTTAATCCTCCTTTTATTTTTTTTGTTTTGTGCCATGGAGTG
>CAZTOB010000005.1:26173-32512 GCA_964615425.1 uncultured Candidatus Saccharibacteria bacterium
TTAATTTATTAATGGAACGAAAATAAAACCTTTATGTTCTTTCTGGGAAAAATCGTTTTCCCTGATTTTTTTGATTTCCCAGATAGAATTTTTGATCGGGGTAACAATCTTCCCCCCTTCTTTAATCTGTTTTTTCCACTCCTTGGGTATTTTTTGAGCTGATGCAGATGCTAATATTTTAGCAAAGGGAGCTTGCTTTTTTAAGCCCTCTCTTCCGTTCCCGTGTATTATTTTAATTCTTTTTTTAAGTTTTGGATACTTGCTGACATTTTTTTGTCCGAATTTCACAAGTTCGTTGTTTATTTCGATCCCGAAAACTTTGCCCTTTTCTCCCACCATATGAGCCAGAAGCGCCGTTGTCCACCCTGATCCGGAGCCGATATCTAATATTTTTTCCCCGGGCTGAGGTTGAAGCCTTTCCATCATAAAAGCAACCACCAAAGGTTGAGATATTGTCTGTCCTTGACCTATTGACAACGCTTTGTTCAAATCTTCCAAGCCTTTTTTGTTTTCAGGAAGAAAGTCTTTTCTTTTTACCTCTTTGAAGGCTTTGATTATTCTTTCTGTTTTGAGCCACCCTTCTTCTATTAAGCGTTGTACTAAATTCATCTTAAATTTGTTTTTAAGCAGGTCCGGGAGGAGTCGAACCCCCAACCCCTTGTTTTGGAGACAAGTGCTCTGCCAATTGAGCTACGGACCCAACTTTTAATTTAGGTTTTTTGTTTGTGCACCGTGTGTTCCTTGCACCACTTACAGTGTTTTTTCATCTCTAATTTCTTTTCCGGATCTTTCGGTTTTGGCGGAAAGTAGTTGATCCGGTCACACTTTGAGCAAGCCATTTTAACGAAGCTTTTTTTCTTTTTTTTAGCCATAAATAATTATTTTTATCCAGAGCCGACGCGCGGAGTTGAACCGCGGACCTTTCCCTTACCATGGGAGTGCTCTACCAACTGAGCTACGTCGGCTGGTGGGCAGGGAGGGATTCGAACCCCCGTAGGCATGAAGCCACGTGGTTTACAGCCACGCGCATTTGACCACTCTGCCACCTACCCGATTGAGTTATAATATCAAAACTAATTATCTTTTTCAATAGATTTTTCTCCCACCTTTTTTGAATGTCTTTTTCTCCATTTTTTTATTTTTCTATGGTGACCGGAAAGAAGAACCTCCGGTACCTTCCATTCTTCGCCCTCATTGTTTTTAAAAACCTGCGGGCGGGTGTACTGAACATATTCCTTGAAATCTCCTTTTTTGGTTACTCTTTCTTTTAGGATCTCCGGTTCTCCTATCACTCCTGGGACAAGCCTGGATGTTGCTTCAACCAAAGCCATGGCCGGTACTTCTCCTCCCAAAAGAACGTATTCTCCAATAGAAATTTCTTCGTCTGCTACGAATTCAGCTACTCTTTCGTCTACTCCCTCGTAGCGGGCGCAAATTAGAATAATTTGCTCGCAGTCGGCATATTTTGTTATTTTTCTCTGATTTAAAGTTTCCCCCCGCGGAGTAAAAAGAATTACTTTTGTTTTTTTGTCCTTATCTTCGATTTCTTTTACTGCTTTGTAAATCGGTTCTACTTTGTAAACCATTCCGAACCCTCCTCCAAAAGGACGGTCGTCAACGGCGTTGTGTGGATCGTCGGTATAGTCTCTTAAATTATGAATGTTAATTTCAATGAGCTGTTCTTTTAAAGCTTTTTCAATCAAACTTTCTTTCAAAAAACAATCAAAAAAATCGGGGAAAATTGTTAAAATATCAAATTCTATCATAAATTTAAAAGGCGTATTACCCTAAGAGTAACACGCCTTTTTGTTTTCTTCAAAACAAGGTTCAAAGATCCAGGTCTTCAAGATCTTCGCTTTTTTCTTGCTTAGAAGAAGAAGTGTCTCTTTTACCACCTTCGGGCTCCTCAATTTTGAGGTTTACTCGAGCGTGGCTCTTCATTCCTACAATGCGAAGAAGAGTCCTCAAGGCGCGAGCTGTGTTTCCTCCTCTTCCGATCACCTGACCCATATCGTCAGGGTGAACCGTAAGAGTGAGAAGAACCCCCATCTCGTCCACCTTTCGGTCGATTTCTACTTCTTCTGGGTGGTCTACTATTTGTTTAACCACATAGTCCAGAAATTCTTTATCTTCGTGTTTTTCAGCCATGCTTCTTATTACAGTTTATTTCAATTCTTAACCGACCTTTTTCTTATTTCAGGTTACAACAAGTAGGTTTTCATGTCAATCAGCAGTATTTGTCAGCTACTCCGGAGGCTACGTAAGCCTGGGGTTTTATCTTCGGTTCAAAGCCGTTGCCCCTTATCAGTCCTGTCACTTCCTTAATCATATCTTTGGTTGCTCCGTTTTTTCCTATATCGGCGTGGATATATCGAAATTCGTAGTTTGCGTTTCCCAAGGATAAAATTTTTTCCTCCAGTTTTTCTCTTAAAACGAGAGCCAGCTCGCAAGAAAGCGTAACTTCTTCTAAAATTCTCATCTTCCAATTTTTGAATCTTTTTCTTTCGTTCTTTTCAAAGTGTATCTTTTTCAAAAAGAATCTTCCCCCCTCCCCTTTTCTCAAAACAACAATGGCAACAGGAAAAAGCGGGTCCTCATCTGAAGAAGAGTCGCACCCGACTATGACGTCGTAGTTTTTCTCCGGCTTGTTTTGCATATACAAAACAAGCTCCTCCACCACTTCATCTAAAAGGAGTTTTCCTTTCGTCGGGTTGTAAAAATGTCCCTTTGTTACTTTACTCATTGTTTATCATTAAAACAGGAAATAGCCTAACTTTCAAGCTTTTCAGCGATTTGAGCGAATTCTCTCGGTTTTAACGAAGCTCCTCCTACTAAAACCCCGTCAAACCCCACTCTTTGGAAAAGATCCGCATTTTGACCATCAACACTTCCACCGTAAAGAACGGAACTCTTGAAAGCTTTTTTTATGAAGAAAAGAACTTCCTTTAGTTCTTTTTGGGGCGGGGTTTTTCCAGTTCCTATCGCCCACCTCGGCTCATAAGCGATCAAAGCTTTTTTTTGAGAGAGAAAACTAAGTTGACTCTCTAAAACTTTTTTGGTTTTCTTATCTTCTCTTTCTTTTTTTGTTTCTCCGACGCAAAGAACCGGCTTTATACCCGCAGAAAGGCAGGCGTTAACTTTCTTTTTTATCTCTTTCTTTTTTTCTTTGAAATATTTTCTTCTTTCGGAGTGGCCGATTATTGCGTATTGACAACCGATGCTTTTTAACATTTCAGGTGACACTTCTCCTGTGTAGGATCCCTTTTGCTCCCAGAAACAATTTTGAGCTCCGAGAGCAAGGTCGGTTTTCTCCTTAATGGTTTTTAAGTACAAGAAGGGGGGAAAAATTACAACTTTTGATTTTTCAATTGAAAGAAATTTTTGTGTTTCAATTGCAAGTTTTTCTGCTTCCTTAATACTTCCCGGGTTCATTTTCCAGTTGGCAAAAAGATACATGGTTATTGACTTTTTAAGTATTGGGCTGCTTTTTCTGGTTCTATCGTTGATATTTCCATATCAGATCCTAATTCAAAACCAGCCAAAATACTGGTTTTGGGTAGAATGGTCCAATGCCAGTGGTAATAAGGATGTTTTTCTTGGTCGCAAGGTGCGCTGTGAAGATAGAAGTTGTAATCGGGATCCCCGAGCCCTTTGTAGAGTTTACTCAGGGCTTTTTTGAAAGCATCCGCTAATAATTCCCTTGTTTTTTTGTTTGCTTTATGGAAGTAAGCAGAATGCTTTTTGGGGGTTACAATCATCTGAAAGGCTGCTTTGGAAGCGAAAGGACAAAGTACTAGAAACTCTTCGTTTTCATAAACTACTCTTTCTCTTACCTTCATTTCGTATTGAATCATTTCACAGTAAACACAGGACTTGTTTTTCCGGTAATACTTTTCGGAGTTTTTAAGAGCGGTTCTAAGATCAGTGTCGATAAGCGGGGTCGTTATAATCTGGGAGTGAGGGTGGTAAACGGAGGCTCCTGCTTTGGGCCCGTGATTTTGGAAAATGGCGATGTATCTTACAAACTTTTTATTCATCAAATCTTTGTATCTTGTCCAGTAAACTTCTATTAATTCTTCTACTCTTTTCAAAGGAAGCATCCCCATCGGCTGGTCGTGGTCTCTTGTAGCCACCACCTCGTGAAAACCGCTCGCCTTCACTTTTTTATACAAAGATCCTACTTTTTCTTCTTCGATTTCTCCGTCTGTAAGAAAAGCGGGGTATTTGTTGAAAAAGGACACCGTCGTCCAATTATCGGGGATGTCTTCCGCTTTTTCAGCTTTTATCTTTTTTCCTTCAGCAAAAACTAAGGTTGGTTTTTCTTGGGTTTTTATCTTGCAAAAAGGACACTTGTTCTTGGGGGTTCTTTTCCGCTCTTCTTTTTCCTTTTTAAACATATCGGGCCTTTTAGCCCTGGCGGTGGCGATCACCACCCAGTCTTTTGAAGCGATATCGTATCTTAATTCCGAGGGAAATTTTTCTTTCTTTTTATTCATTTTTTAAATTATATTTATTTGACCAAAAGTTCCAAACGATTTGGAAAAACTCTTTAAAAAACCTGATGTAGCCTTTCAGGTTAAACCTACTGTCCGGATCGTTTACCCAATAAACAGGTACTATTTTTACTTCGTATCCTAACTTTTTTGCCAAAGCTATTATTTCCGTGTCAAAAGCCCAGCTGTATCCTTTTGATAACTTGAAAAGATTCTTGGCCGCTTCTTTGCGGAAAGCTTTGAAACCGCACTGCGTGTCCCAGATTCCCGGAAGAAGAAAAAGTTGAATTATTAGATTTCCCACGTCCGCCACTCTTCTTTTCCACCAAGGTTGGGGGACTGCCTGTTTTGCCTCCTTATGGTCTCTGGGGTCTCTTGTTCCGATCACAACATCCGCCCCCTCTTCAAACTCCGGCCACATTTTCTCCACCTGTCTTATATCCGTAGAGTTGTCGGCGTCGGTAAACAAAAGGTACTCTCCTTTTCCTTCTAACATGCCTTGTTTTACCACTCCTCCTTTTCCCTTGTTTTTTTCATTGTCTGTTAACTTCAAGTTTTTTATTCCTTCTTTCATTTCTCTTACCACCCCTGCGGTGTTATCGGTTGATCCATCGTTAACAACCAGTATCTCCGCTTCGTATTCTTGTTGTTTTAAATAATTAGAGATTCTCTCAAGTGTTTTTTTGATTCTTTTTTCTTCGTTGTAGGCGGGAATGATAACTGAAAGCTTCATATGTACCTTTTAATGATTTTAATATCTTTAACTTCAATTTCTAAAGAGTTGGTTCCTTCTTTTTTCTTTAAAACTCCTTTAATTTTAGCTTTGGCTAGATAAGGAGCAGGTCTTTCCCAGTCTCGGGGAGTTTCACCCGAGGCAGGTATTCTTTTTGCCTTGTTGCTTACCCGCCAGGTTTTTAAAGGCTTTAAGTTTTCGGAGTTTGTATCTATATTTTTTACAGGCTCAAATCTGTCTTTTAGCTCCTCTATTGTTTTGTTAATCTCCTTTTGTTCTTCAACAGATATTGTCTCTTTTTCTATTTCACTTACCATCTCCCGCAGTTCGTGGGATGCGTGATAGTAACATGTTAACTCCACTTTTTTTCCTAAATAGCTGTTCTCATTTTTAATTATTTCTTCAATAGACATGTTTAAAAATTATCCCCAAAACATTTTTAATTTTTCTCCTCTTTTCTTGCAATAAGCAAGGTATTTTTTAAATCCCGTAAGAGCCTCAACTAGATCTTCGGTCTCTTCCTCTCTAGCCCCTGCTTTTAAGAAGTCTTCTTCATTCATTTTTTCAATGATTCTTTCTATCTTTGGCATTATCTTTACAGGGTTTAAATACTCACCTTCATTTTTTTCGGGCGTGTTGAGCTGCTCTCCCGAAACAAGATCGATAAAGTTGATTTCTTCTTCAAGCTCCGTGTAACCCTTTTCTTTTACCAGTTCTTGAAGATAAAAGAAAGCAAGGGCCAATGTTTTGGAATCTTGCTTTAAAAACTCAAACAAGGGTTTTTCTTTAGTAAAAATCCTTGTGAATTTCTGTTTTAGGCTGGCTTTCTTACTGGGCTTAGTTTTTATGAATATGTCAGTCATATCCTTTTTTCAATTGTATCATAGGTTTTTAAAACAAAAAACCCGCTAAAAGCGGGTTTAAACAAAAGTCCGCCGGCAAGACGAATGACGCAAGCTCAAACAAGAGTGAGGAGAGAGTAAAATCTCTTCCTTGAGCCAGGTTGCTTGTCGGCGGGCTTTTATGGGTGTACCTTATATCAGCCGTGGTCTTTTTTTCTAAGAACACCATTTTCAGATTACAAGCAAGTTGTAAGCTGAAAGTGATGCCCAG
>CAZTOB010000006.1:0-2331 GCA_964615425.1 uncultured Candidatus Saccharibacteria bacterium
AATAAAGAATTATTTTTTCAGCCTCGAAACTTTCTTTTCCTTTGATATTTTCCCCGGCTTCTACTCTTACACTTTGCCCTTCTTCTATTTCAGAAAGAGAAGCTTCTGTCTCCACAAAAGGCTCAGGCAACTCCTCACCTGTTCTTTCTGCTTCCTCGATCAACTTATCTAGTTCCTCTATAGAAATTTCTTCTCTTCTGATAATCCCTGTATTATTTGTTACCCTTACTTCCCAGTCTTTTGTCTCAAATCCCTCAACGGGGTTAACTTCCCATCTTTCTCTGACCAAAAGAGTATCCTCATTTTTTTCTACGACTTCTCCCGAAATAAAGGTGATTTCATCTCTTGTAGGAGAAGGAAAAACCTCTCCCATTTTTTCTTTGTAATAATCTTCCGTCTCTTTTTTACCTTGAGTCCTCCCCTCCTCAAAAGCTATCTCCTTTCCTCCAACACCCAGTAAATAACCCAAGCCAGCTCCCATTAAAAGACTGACGACAACCGCGATAACTAGGAGATTTTTTGAGATGTTTTTTGTTTTTGTTTCTTCAGGCATTTTTAATTTTTTTTAAATAATTACTAATTTAACCTTTGTCAAAAAATTATTGATAAAGTCAAGTATGTAAGAAAGAAAATTACTTGAAGTTAACCTTAAAGGTTCTTGCACTTCAAAATTTTTCTCACCTAGAACTTGTGAAGATTTTTCGTCTTCGGTGTTTATAAAAGTTTCAGCAAAATGCCTCTCATCCTCCGATGCTGCCAAACTGGTGCCACAATCACATGGAATACACTCCCCACATGGATAACAATCACCGTCGGCACTACATTGATTTGTACCGCTGCCATCTACTTCTACGCAGTTACAGTTGGAATCACAAGTCCAATAAGTATCACCGTTTCCCCCGTTTCCTCCTGGACAATCAGAGGTACAATAACAACCACCAGCAACACAAGAACCCGCAAAGCCTTTATTCAAACAATCTTCCCCTCCAGGATTCCCTATGTCACACACTCCATCATAGCGGCAACACTCAGGACGACCATCCCCACAATCACAACTTGCGTCACATGAATCACAAGCACAATAACCACCACTGCAGTCTGCATCCGCGTTACAACAAGCTGCTTCCACTTTCGTAGCACCTAAAAAAACTAGGAAAGAAAAAGAGAGAAGTATAAGTATTAAGGCTTTATTCTTTTTCTTCATCACCTCACAATTAGAACTAATATCTTCCCCTCCCCACTTTCTAGGCTTTCCATTGCTTTTCCTATTACTACCCCCGGGCTGCCGCTTACAACTTCCGGATCACCCCGCATAGCGTAACCCGGCTTGGAAGAAGAAACTAATAAGTCGCCCACTTCAATCGAACCATTCTCGGTTGTCGCTTTGACGGGCACTCTTCCCACTAAAGCTAAATCAACCCCGTCTATTTTTACTGTATCCGCATCTTCTTTGGCCTCATCAATTCCTTGCCCTAAAACTATTCCTGGATCGGTAGAAACAATCCCTGCTACTTCTTTCTCGTAGGCAGCTCTGCTTCTGCGCAACTCTCCTTCGTTTTCAGAGCTTAAAGATACCACCTCAGCCGCTTCAAGGGGTTCTTCAGCTGGAGTTCTTTCTGCAAGATCCATAGCGTTACAAAAATAACTGCCTGCTATAGAAAGGTCGCCGGTAGAACCGAGACGTAGTTTTTGTGACCATGACCCCGGTCCCAAAAGATAAAAAGTGTCGTTATTTGCATGAGCCCACCACTTACCATTATCCGAATCGTTGAATTCTATCGTCGGTTGGGTGCCTGAAATACTAATCCTCCCATCGCTGTTATTTGTAACTTCGAATCTGGTATTTGTTCCAGATCTAAATCTAAGATTTCCAGAAGCAAAGTCGATATAAGAAGTTCCGCTATTATGATGCATTCTCAATCTATCACCACTGTCAGAGTTATTTCCAATCCAGTAAGAGTTTCCGTTTGGAATAAAAACACTGCCGTTTACTTCTAATTTAGAATCAGGACTGTTTGTTCCGATGCCGACGTTGCCCGCAAAGTAATTTTTAGAGCCATTAGTGTAAATTCCATAATTAGAGTAAGCTATGCGTGCGTAATAGCCGTTGTTCGAATTTCTAAAATACCCTCCCATAGTAGATCCTGCAGCTCTGATTCCGTAGCTAGCGTTTTTGATATAAGCCCCATAAAATTGTCCACCACCGTCTATGTAGAGAGGGTAAGAAGGACTATCGTCTCCTATTCCTACGTTGCCGTTGGTATAAATATCGTCATCAATGCTTGTCGGTACTCCTCCAGTTGCAGTGAGCCAGTCCTCGTCTCCTCCTTC
>CAZTOB010000006.1:2431-25642 GCA_964615425.1 uncultured Candidatus Saccharibacteria bacterium
CGTCATATTTTACAACCTGGCCAACATTACAGCTGGGAAGCGAAACTCCCTCTCCACCTCCTTGGTCAGCAGCACAGACAAGATTTCCTTCAGAATCAGTGGTTATTTTCCCTCCATTGTCATAACCGGTACAATTTAGTCCTCTTACCTGAAAATTGTCATGAGCCGTTAAAACTCCGTCTGCGTCACTATAAAGCAGGGTGCTGCCTCCTCCAGCACTTTCAAAAAGTATATCGCTCCCGTTTTTAATAATTAAACCCGTTCCTCCCCCCACCGTCTCTCCCACACCCAAGGCACCGTCTTTAGTCTGCGGATCACCCCCTACGTTAACGGGCGCGGGAACATTGCAGGTAGAAGGATCCACGCTCGGATCACAAGTCGGTTCGTTCCAAGCTTTCGTAAAAGAAAAAACCAAGAAGAAAGAGACAAGAACCGAAAGAGAGACGGTTAAAACCTTCTTAATCTGAGTTTCATTTTTAAAAAATTTCTTAAAAAGGTTGGACATATTAAAATAATTTAAGTTTTAAAGTGATAAGACCTTGAAATATTATAACATACAAGTTTCTTGATTATAACATAAAAAACCCAACCAATGGTTGGGTTTTTAAATATTTCAATTTTTGCTAACATCAGACCTTCTTTTTTTCTATTACCTCGTCAATTAATCCGTATTCTTTAGCCTCTTCGGCAGAAAGATAAAAATCTCTGTCAGTATCTTTTTCTATCTTCTTAAAGGGTTGTCCGGTGTGTTTTTTAAGGATCTTGTTAATTCTGTTTTTCATTTCCACAATGTGTTCGGCTGCAATTTCGATCTCCGTTGCAGCTCCCTTTATTCCCCCACCGATAGCTACCTGATGAAGCATGATTTCCGAGTTGGGCAAGGCAAAGCGCTTGCCTTCACTCCCTGCACCTAAAATAACAGCTCCGGCAGAGGCGGCAAGTCCCACACAAACAGTTGAAATCGGAGAATCGATGTATTGCATGGTGTCATAAATTGCTAAAGCAGAAGTAACCGATCCTCCAGGAGAGTTGATATAAAGCTTGATATCTTTTTTAGGGTTTTTGGACGCCAAAAGAAGCATTTGAGCAATAACAGAGTTGGCCATCTCATTACCGATAGCACCACCTAAAAAGATGATTCTATCTTCCAAAAGACGGGAATAGATGTCGTAAGCTCTTTCACCTCTTTGGGTTTTTTCAACCACCGTCGGTATTAACGGCATATTTTCTCAAGTTAATAACTTAGTAATTTATCAAGGGTTTTTTGATTTTTAATCCTTTGTTTAGTATATCTTTTTATTTCTTTTTCATCAATTACTTCTCTCGCTCTTTCCGGATCGGGATACCTGCTTAAAAGGTTTTCTATCTCTTTTTGAACCTCTTCTTCGCTTACTTTTATTCCTTCTTCTTCAGCAATTTTTCTTAGAACAAGAAACCTTTCCGCTTCTTTTTTGGCTTCTTTTCTTAATTTTTGAGTGAGTTCTTCTTCAGTTTTTTCCATTTTTTCCAAGTAATCCTCGAACCCCATATTCAGTTCTTTTGCAACCCTTTGTTTTAGAGTGTTCAACTTCTTCTCGGTCTCTCTCTCAACTAAAACTTCCGGCACTTTGAAGTCGCTTTTTTTAACAACTTTGTCAAGTATTTTTTCCTGCCTTTTCTGTTTTAATGCTTTTTTCTTTTCTTCCCCCAGCCCCCTCTTTATATTCTCCTTCAACTCACTCAAGTTTTCAAAATCTCCCACCTCTTTGGCAAAGTCATCATCGATTTCTCTTTCTTTCCTTTCTTTCACCTTTTTCATCTCAACTTCGAAATCAACCTTTTTCCCGGCCAATTCTTTAACACGAAAGTCGTCGGGAAGATCAATTGAAAAATTCTTTTTCTCTCCAGGCTCCATTCCAACCAACTCCTTCGAAAAACCGGGCACCAAACGTCCTTTTCCTAAGACGAAGGCGTCCTCGTGTTTTTTGCCCTTTTCGATGTCCGGAGAAGAAAAATTAATTTCCACAAAATTACCTTTCTCAGCCGGTCTTAAAATCTCTCGCAACTCGGGTCTTGATTTTTGCAGCCACTTCAAGGTGTCTTCCACTTCTTTCTCTTCAACATCCAGCTTCTCCTTTTTAACAGAGCTCGCTATTTTTTTATAAGGAGGAAGATCAAACTGGGGTAAAATGTTAAAAGTTGCCTTGAATTCAAAAGGATTATCTTCTGCCAATTTCAAAATCTCCACCTTTGGCTGTGAGATCGGCTCCAAATCTTCTTCTTCAACTATTTTTTGATAACTTCCTTCAATAGCTCTTTTAGCGGTTTCCGTTAAAACCTGTTCCTTGCCAGCCTTTTTACGTACGACCTCCTCCGGCACAGCACCTTTTCTGAAACCGGGAAGCTCCAGGTTTTTCTGAAAATCTTTTAAAGTTTCTTTTTCATATTTTTTAAACTCTTCAACCGGGAGAGTAACCCTAGCCTCAACTTTCCCGTCTTTTTTTTCTATCTCGGTTTTCATGCTTACTTTTAAAATTAAACTTATTATTCCTCAACCTCTTCCTTTTCTTCTTTTGATTTTTCTTCTTTTTCTTCTGCCTCCACTTCTTCTTCAGAAGATTCTTGCTCTTCTTCCCATTCTTCCACGGACTGAACATCTATCTTCCACCCGGTCAACTTAGCCGCCAGGCGTACGTTTTGCCCTTCTTTTCCTATGGCAAGAGAAAGCTCATCGGAAGGAGTAATCGCTAAAGCTTTGTTTTGGCTTAACTTTTTAACCTGCAAAACTTTAGCCGGAGACAAAGCGTTGGAAACAAAATCCTTCGGTTTTTCGGCAAAAGGACTGATGTCTATTTTTTCTCCTCCCAGTTCTGAAATAACGGCGGAGACTCTGGCTCCCCGCTGACCGATTGTCGCCCCAACAGGATCAACCTCCTCTTCGTGAGAGACAACCGCTATCTTGGTTCGGGAACCGGGTTCTCTAGCAATGGACTTGATCTCTACTTCTCCCGAAGCTATCTCGGGCACCTCCAGCTCGAAAAGTTTGGACACAAATTTCGGAAAAGCCCGGGAAAGATAAATAACGGGTCCCTTGGTGCCTTCTTTTACTTCCAAAACATAAAGTTTAAACCTCTGGCCTATTTCATAATACTCGCCTGGTATCTGCTCTTCTCTAGTAAGCATTCCCAAGGTGTCCCCAAGATCAAAATATACTTTATTGGAGCTTACTCTCTGCACCGTTCCGGAGATAACGTCCCCCTCTTTCTTTTTATACTCCTCGTACATCATATCTCTTTCAGTTTCCTTAAGCCTCTGCAGAATAACCTGTTTGGCGGTCTGAGCAGCTATTCTTCCATAGTCTTTTTTCGCTTCTAGAGGAACTCTTATCTCATCCCCCGGTTCAGCATTTTCAGTCTCGCCTGCTTTGACGTGTCTTTCGGGATGAAACCGAATTTTCCTTTCTTCAAGTTCTTCTCCTTGTTTTAATTTCTCCAACTCCTCGTCGGTTAAAATCTGGTCTTCATCTACCACCTCTTTTACCTGCCAAAATTTAAATTTGCCGGTTTCGTCGTCTAACTCAGCTTCTATTTTCTGGTCACTTTTTCCGTAATCTTTTTTGTAAGCGGCAGCTACTGCTTTTTCAATAATTCTTATGACCTTTTCTTCCGGAATGTCTTTTTCTTCCGCAAGTTGAGCAATACCCACCTTAAATCTTTCTAAATCCATATTATTGTTTTGAGAGTTTATAAAAAACATGTCCGTTGGGGAAACGGACTATTATAATGATAGCAAAACTTCCTTTTGCAGTCAAACCTTTTTTCCTATACATTTATATAAGGGCCTGTAGGCAAACGGTATACCGCGGCCGTCGCATGGCCGAGTTCCGGGTTCGATTCCCGGCAGGTCCACATGTTCATATCTCCAGAAAATATAAAATTGAAAAGAGAGTTGGGACTTTTTTCTTTGATTTTAATCGGAATAGGAGGGACGCTGGGAGGAGGGATTTTCGTCTTACTTTCAGAAGGAGTTGAGCTGGCCGGAATTTGGCTCCCGCTTTCCTTCGTCGTAGGGTCGGTTCTCGCATTATCGGTAGCTCTGATGTACGGAGAGATAGCCTCCTCCGTCCCCGCCGCCGGAGCTGGTCTGGAATTTCTTTTTACCGCTTACGACAAAAAAATGCTTCCTTTCGTCGTAAGCTGGCTTACCATCCTGGGAGACCTGGCTTTTGTGTCACTCAATCTTCTAGGATTATCTTACCACCTCCGACTGTTGGTTCCTCTCCCTCCCTTGGCCATAAGTTTGGTGGTTTTAGCTTTGGTAACTTTTGTAAACGTCAAAGGAACAAAAGCGATAGGAAGGTTCCAAACGATAGTCGCCCTTTTTCTTTTGCTTCTTCTGGGAGGTTTTTTGTTTTTCGCAGGAAGGAGAATAAGTTGGGAAAAAGCCAGACCCTTGTTTAATCTCGGCTCTCTTTCTATAACAGGTATATTAAGCGGAGCAGCTCTGGTCTTTACCTCTTTTATAGGCTATGAGGATTTGGCCGCAATGGCCGGGGAAGCTAAAAAACCCTCCAAGAATCTCCCCCGCTCTTTGGTTTTAACGGTAGTTATAAGCTCCCTTATTTTTCTTCTGATCTGCGTTTTTGCCCTGCTCCTGGTGCCCGTAAACGAATTAAGCCGGACCGAAACCCCCCTCCTTGTCGTCGCAAAAAAATTGGGCCCCGTTCCAACCTTGTTAATCAGGATAACAGCGATAGTTGCTACCTTCACTTCCTTTTCCGTCACCCTTTTTATGGCCTCCCGGAAACTTTACGCCTTGTCCAAATACAACTTCTTCAAGAACTTTTTCGCCGAGCTGAATGAAAACCAAATACCCACAAACTCTGTTCTGTTTTGTGCTTTTACAACGGTCTTTCTTGTCATGTCCGGCTCCGTCTCCTTTATGGCCTACCTGGGAAACAGCACCTATTTCATAACTCTCATTTCTCTATCTCTCGGTCTTTTTCTTTTGAGAAAGAAAAGACCCCATCTTAAAAGACCTTTCAAGGTCCCCTTTTACCCCTTTTCCCTTCTTTTCATCGCTCTTTTCTGCCTGGTTCTTCTTTTTTTCATGGGGTCTTCGTCTCTTCTTGTCACCTTGTTTTGGGGATTGGTCGGATTCTTCCTCTATCTTTTTTCCTTCATCAATAAAAAAAGCCTGCCGTGGGTTTTTTACGGCATTCTTTTTTGGCTTCTTGTAAACGGAGGACTTGCTTTTTACTTCCTCTATCTATTTTAGCGGGTGATAAGAAATGCTCCCCCAAGCACATTGAAAAAACCCACCAAGACCGAAATGGAGGAAAGATAAAAACGAAGATTGGAAGAAAGTTCAAGCTGGAAAACACCTAGAAACACCCCCGCCGCCCCTACGATAAAAAACAGACCGGAAAGAAAAAGCACCCCGCCCACCGCCACAGCCAGCTTGCGAAAAGTGGAAAGAAAAAAAGCTTTTTGCGCCACCTCTTCCGCTTTTTCTGTCTTTTCTTCAATGTTTTCAAGCAAGTTTTTCAAGTCGTTTTTTTTCCCTAAAGAGCGGGCGAAGTTTTTAAGCTCGTTTTCGCTTATCTTGGATTCGTTTAAAATTCCGAATCTTATCTCCTCCCAACTATCTTTTTCGGAAAAGCCCGCTTCCTTATGTTGGGTGTTGAGCCAATTTACAAACTCACTTTTAACACCATTGTTTTCAATAAAATCGAATATCTTCTTTCTATAATCAAACTTGGATGAGTCATTGTTTTTTGAAATCATATTAATTTTGTTTCTCTCTTAATAAGATAAATTTTGTAATCTCTATCCAGCTTACACTCAAGATAGCTACCGTGGTTATAATCCCCCAATCCGTGAGGGAAAGCGGAGTAGTGTTTAATATCTTTTGTAAAAAGGGAAGATAAACAGCCATTGCCAAACTAAAAACGATCACCACGGAAGAAACTAAAAGCCACTTGTTGTTTAATATATCCACCTCCCACACATTTTTTCTGAAGTTCTTAAAAGAATAAATAACAAAAGCCGTATCTAAACAGAAAGCTCCGAAAACTATCGTCCTCGCATGTTCTAAAGACATCCCCATTTTGAAATAAATAAACCAGAACAAAAGAAGAAGAAAAAGCTCATCAATTATCCCCGCGATAAAAATGAGGGCCTTAAGGCTTTTTGTCAAAAGAGGAACCGAAGGATCTTCGGGTTTTCTTTTCATCACGTCATCCTCCACCGGTTCGAAAGCATAAGAAATGGAAGGAAAGGAATCCTCAAAAACATTGTTCCATAAAATCTGGGTCCACAAAATCGGAAGAGGCCATCCCAAGGCGATGCTGCTTCCCACCAGAATAATGGAGGCAAAAGAGTCGGACAAAACGTAGCCGATTGATTTACGAAGGTTGTCCAGAATTCCTCTACCTTGTTCTACAGCTTTAACAATCACATCAAAACCGTCCTCCAAAAGAACAAGGTCGGCAACCGACTTGGCGACCTCTGTCCCCGACCCGACGGCAATTCCGATATCGGCCTTTTTAAGAGCGGGGGCGTCGTTAATTCCGTCTCCCGTCATCGCCACAACCGCTTGTTTTTTCTGCCAGGCCTCAACGATTTTTATCTTATCTTTGGGGGCTGATCGGGCATAAATTTTCACCTCTTCCACTTTTTCCGCCAATTCTTCCACGCTCATTTTTTCAAGGCGTGAGCCCAGTAAAATTTCTTCCTTTTGAGCGTTGATTCCTATCTCTCCCGCTATTTTCTGAGCTGTGTTTTTGTAGTCCCCCGTCACAATAACAGTTCTTAGACCCGCATTTCTACATTCTGTGATTGCTTCTTTAACTCCGGGGCGGAGAGGATCTTCAAGCGTTATCATTGCTACAAAAGTAAACCCTTCTTCTGTTTCAAGCAATTTTTCCTCTTTTTTATAAGCAAGAGCGATCACTCTTTCACCCTTTTTAGTGTGGGATTCTAATTTACTCAGCAACTTTCTTCTTTCTTCTTCCTTCATCTTTTTTGTCCCTTCCTCGGTTTCAACCCGGTTCGAAATTTCAAGCACCTTTTCAGGAGCTCCGGAAAGATAAGTAACACTTCCTTCTTCCTGGTAGTTGTAAGCTTGGTATCCCCGATAAGAATCAAATGGTTTTTTATCCAAGAGTTCCACTTCCTTTCTTATCAAATGTGGATTTTTACCCGCCTCCAAAGCAGCTTGAAGCAAAGCTCTGTCAGTAGGCTCCCCTCTCACCCTCCACTCTTTAAAAGAATCTTCCGGATTTTCCACGAAAGCGGCGTTAGCCAAAGAAGCGCCTTTTAAAGCTAAATTGTAAACAGAACTTTCCAACCCTTCTTTTATTTCAAACTCTTCTTCCAAGCCAATTACCTCCGAAGGTTTCATTTCTCCAAGCGTTAAAGTTTTTGTTTTGTCGCAACAGATCACGGAAGTTGATCCCAAGGTCTCCACTGATCTCAAGCGCTTAATCAAGCCTTTTTTACGAGCCAGCCTTTCCATCCCAATGGCCAAAGTCAGGGTCATAACGATCGGCAGAGATTCAGGAATTCCTCCGACTGCCACCGCGGCTGCGGTTTCAAAAATTTCAACCGGGTCACCCCCTCTTAAAAGCCCGGCTGCAAAAATCAAAACGGACAAAAAAACCACCGCGCTGCCGATCACATTTACAAAAGAAGCAAGTTTCTTCTGTAAAGGGCTTTTTTCTTTTTCTGCCTCCTCCACCAAAACGTTTATCTCCCCTACTTTCGTTTCATCTCCCGTTGCCACAACCACCGCTTTCCCTTCTCCCGCTTCAACCAAAGAACCGGCATAAATCATGCTGCTTCTGTCTCCAAGAGACGTTTTCTCATCAACCGCTTGCGTAGTTTTTTTGACCGGAAGCCACTCCCCCGTAAGAGCTGCCTCGGAAACTTCAAGTCCATCGCTTTTTACAACCCGCGCATCAGCCGGTATTTTAGCCCCGGAAGAAAGAAATATGATGTCTCCGGGAACAAGTTCTTCCCGATTTATTTCTTTCTTATTACCTCCTCTCAAAACAACCGCCTTGACTTGTAAGACGTCTTTCAGTTTTTTAAAGGTTTTTTCAGCCTTGTACTCTTCCCAGGTTCCAAAAGAAGCGTTTATCAAAATCGCAACGAGGATAAAGCCCGCCTCGAAAAAACTTTCACGGTCTCTCCGCAAAATTAAAATAGCGAAAAAGACTATCAGGAGAATATAGACCAGGGGATTTTTAAATTGACGAAGGAAAACTTCAAGAAGAGAAGGAGTTTTGGCTTTCCGGATTTCGTTTTTCCCCCACTTTTCCTTTCTTTTAGAAACTTCTTGAGCGGACAAGCCGTTTTTTTCGTCCACCTTCATTTTTCTCAAGACCTCCCCTTTTTTTAGATTGTGCCAAGTAATCATTTTTTTAGTAGATATGAGTTTGATTTTAGCAGCAGCCGCTAATAATTTTCCAAGCTCTAAAATGGTCGGGGTGACCGGACTCGAACCGGTAGCCTCTGGCTCCCGATGCCAGCGCTCTAGCCATTTGAGCCACACCCCGGTTATCTAACCCAATACTTCTTTTTCAACATATCGTCTTTCTTCTGCTCTACTTTTTCAATTTCTTTTTTTGCTTTTTCAGCCCGGGTTTTAAAATCTTTTCCGCTTAAATTTTTAAGTTCTTTTAACTTTTTATTCAAGAACCTCTTGTTGTTTTTTTCAGGGTTCCTCAAAACCTCTGCAAGAAGAATGTCAAGCGCCCAACCCACCCTGGGGCCCGGATCTATTCCCAAAACATCCATTACTTCTTCTCCTCCCACTTTGAGGCTTTCAACCGAGACGGGGTCCCGGGACACTTTTTCCACCATGTACTGCAGATGACGAAGTTTGTAGGGACGAGCCTTGGGGCACCCGGACCCTATCCGGTCCGCATAACGAACTTTAAGCAAATCGTCCATATTTTGAAGACCCACGTTTCTTACCAGTTTTCTCACCGATGAAGCGGACACTTCTCCTACATTATAATAAAAAAGGTGCCACCTTACTAAGTTGGCCACTCTTTCCACCTCTTTTTTGGGAAAGCGGAGACGTTTTAGAATTTTTCTTGTCATCTCCTCTCCCACCACCTCATGGTTGTAAAAAGTCGCATCGTCCCCTTCCCCCTCTTTGACCATCGGCTTGGCTACATCGTGAAGCAGCGCCGCCAGGCGGACGTATTTGTTGTATCCTTTCTGAGCAGCATATTCCAAAGCTCTCAGGTTGTGTTCGTAACAGGTGTAGGTGTGATGTTTGTTTTGTTCAACCCCCACCCCTGCCTCAAGTTCAGGGAGAAAAAAGCGCAAGAGTCCGATGGTTCTTAAAAGATCCACTCCTTCGGCGGCTCTCGGACTCATTATTATCTTTACAAATTCATCCCTAATTCTTTCCCTAGAAATTTCCTCAAGGCCCGAGGCGTTTTTTTTGATCGCCTTTTTTGTTTCGGATTCAATCTTCCACCCTTCACCCAAAGTAACGGCAAAACGAACTCCTCTCATCATGCGTAAAGCGTCTTCTTTAAACCTTTCCTCCGGATCCCCCACCGCTCTTACAATCTTCTTTTTCAAATCCTTTTTTCCTCCGTAAGGATCCACAATTTTTCTTTCACCGTCACACAGCTTCACGGCTATGGCATTTATGGTGAAATCTCTTCTGGCTAAATCCTCTTCAATTGAGGAAACCCACTCCAGCTTATCGGGATGTCTTTTATCGGAATAATCTTTTTCAACCCGGTAGGGCATAATTTCAATCTCCTGCAGGCTCTCATCGTCCGAGTCGGTTAAAACCGTAACCAATCCGAACTCTTCCACAGTGAAAACACGGGAAAAAAGTTTCTCCGTTTCTTCGGGGGGAGCGTTGGTTGCCACATCCCAGTCGCTCGGCTTCACCCCCCGCAGACAGTCGCGGACACATCCTCCTACGACGTAGGATTCGTAACCGGCCTGCCTTAACGTTTCAACCACTTTTTTTACTTCCTGTGGAATTTTCATCTTAATTTAATCTTAACGCACCCACCCTTTTATTTCAATTGAAATAGGAAAAAATTTAAGATAGTATGTAGATAAGCGCCCGTGGCTCAACCGGATAGAGCGCCGCGCTTCGGACGCGGAGATTGAGGGTTCAAATCCTTCCGGGCGCACAAGGAAAATTTAATTTAAAAAAACATGACCAAAAAAATCATATTTTCACTCCTTTTAGCCGGGTTTTTAATGGCCCCTTTGTCCACTTTTGCTTTGGCCAACACCTACCAGGCATGCCCCGGCGAGCTAAACGAAAGCGGCGAATGTCCGTCAGCGGAAGTAACCGTCTGCTATGAAGGTGTCGTTCCCTGCGGGCAGGGTAAGGAATGCTGGCAGGAAGGTAATGCGTCCGGAGGAAGTTGTGAAGGAGGAACCTCGATTTCAGAAGGCATTCCTTGCCAGCTTTGTCATTTCTTCGTCATGCTTAAGGCGATCCTTAACTATTTCCTTTTCACCATCATCCCCGCCGTAGCCATCGTTTTAATAGCCTGGGGAGGGGTAAGAATGATTTTTGCCGGAGGAGATCCTAAAGGTTTTAAAGAGGGACAAAACATCATTAAGTGGGTGGTGATAGGTTTGGTAATAATATTTGGAGCTTGGCTTTTTACCAACCTGCTTTTCAATCTGATAGGAGTTCAAGAATGGACGGGTCTTAGAGGCGGATGGTTTGAGATCGACTGCCCGATAGAAATACCTTAATTTGCAAAAAGGCGCCCATAGCTCAATCGGCAGAGCAACGGCCTCTTAAGCCGCAGGTTGCAGGTTCGATTCCTGCTGGGCGCACCATTAACTAAACCAAACCCACACCTCTCTTCTTCTCGGCTCCAGAAGCTCCACTAAAAAAAGAGACTGCCAGGTGCCGAGCTTAAGTTTGCCGTCTTCGACCGGCACTATTAGTCTGCCTCCGAGCAGCATCGCCAGCTGATGAGCCCTGGCGTTTTTTTCTCCTTCCCCAAGATGCTTGTAATTCAATCCGGAGGGAACCAGACGGTTTAAGACAGTTTCAAAATCCTTCTTTACTCCGGCGTTTTCTTCATTACACACCAAGGCTGCGGTCGTGTGAGGACAGAAAAGGTTAACCGCACCTTCTTTTTTCCCTTCAACCGTCTCCTCCACCTGGGGCGTGATATTTAAAAATTCGAACCTTTTCTTCGTTTTAACCTTTATTTTTTCCATACTTCCCTTATTATAATCTAAAATGTACGAACAAGAAATTCACGAAAAAATTAAAAAGATAGAGCAGGAAATCAAGGAAACTCCCTACCACAAGGGAACCGAACGCCACATAGGAAGGCTGAAGGCCAAGCTGGCCAAATTGAGAGAGCGGTTGAACCAAAAAGGTTCTGGAGGCGGAGGCGGAGGAGGTTTCGGGGTAAGCAAACAGGGAGACGCCACCGTGGTTTTGGTAGGCCTTCCCTCCGTCGGCAAATCCACTCTTTTAAACAAAATTACGGGGGCGGATTCTAAAACCGGCCACTATCCTTTCACCACCTTAAACGTCATCCCCGGGGTGTTAAAATGGAAAGGAGCAAACATTCAAATCTTTGACGTTCCGGGCTTGATCGAAGGAGCAGCCCGCGGAAAAGGAGGTGGAAGACAAATTCTTTCCGTAGTGCGGGTGGCCGACCTTTTAATCTTTATAGCCTCGCCTTCTAAACTTAACAGTTTTAAAACCATGGAGAAAGAGTTGTCCCGGGCCGGAGTGAGAATGAACCAGAAACCGCCTGAGGTGGAAATAAAAAAGAAAGGCAGGGGCGGAATAGAAATCCAGGGGGACCCCGGACTTTCCGAAGATCTGGTTTGTGAACTAGCCCGGGAGTTTAGAATATTAAATGCCGAAATTCGTTTTGGAGAAAAAATAACGGAAGATCAGTTTATTGATGTTTTAGCCGGAAACCGAGTTTACGTACCTTCTTTTCGAGTCGTTTCCAAGATAGACCTCGCAAATAAAAAGAGGAGAAAAGAGATAAAAAAAGAATGGCCGGAGGCGTTAGAAATAAGCGCTAAGGAAGAAATCAACCTTGAAAAACTCAAAGACAAAATCTTTGAAGAGTTAAGTCTAATGAGAGTCTACCTCAAAGAAGAAGCGGGAGAGAAAAAACCCTTGATCTGCAAAGAAGGAGACACCGTCAAAAACGCAGCCGAAAAGATATCCACTGAACTGGCCGAAAAAATAGAAGGAGGAAGAATAAAGGGCCCTTCGGCCCTCTTTCCCAACCAAAAAGTGGGGAAAAGCCACCGCTTAAAAGACGGTGACAGAATATATTTCACAAAGTGAAAGGTTGATTTTTTAAGTCAAAAATGTAAAATGAAAAAAGTAATCAATAAAATATGCTTGACACAAAAGAAAAAGAAAAGGTAATAAAAAAGTTTCAAACTCACAAGGAAGACACCGGCTCCGACGAGGTGCAGGCCGCCATTTTAAGCGAAAGGATTCAAAAAATTCTCGAACACCTCAAAAGAAACCCTAAAGACCTACATTCCAAAAGAGGTCTTTTGAAAATGGTTTCTAAAAGAAGAAAGGTTTTAAAACACCTTAAAGCGGAAAGCAAGGAAAGATACCAAGAATTAATCAAGGGCCTCGGCCTCAGGAAATAATGAGTATGCTTTTAAAACACGAGGAACAGCGGGTGGTGATACTGATAGACATCCAGAACATGTACCACTCCGCCAAAAACCTTTACAAATCCAACGTTAACTTCAAGGAAGTGGTTAAAGCCGGTTTGGCGGGAAGAAAACTCATCCGAACCATCGGCTACACGGTTGAGACCGAAGGAGAAGAAGAGAAAACTTTCTTTAAAGCTTTGCGCAAAATGGGCATAGAGGTTAAGCTCAAAGACCTCCAAGTCTTCCCCGGCGGGATGAAAAAGGGAGATTGGGACGTAGGAATAGCTGTGGACGCCATCAAGTTTAGCAACTACGTCGACTCGATAGTTATCGTCAGCGGAGACGGGGATTTTATCCCTCTTGTTAAATTTTTGAAAAGCGCCACCCCGGTAAGAGTGGAACTCATGGCTTTCGAAAAATCCTGCTCCAATGAACTCAGCGAGCTGGTTGATGATTTTATCGACTTGAGTAAAAGCAAAAAATTCTTATTAAAATAATCAAGGCGGGACCAGGAGAAAAGGTAGGTAGAAAATATGAGAAGAAAAAACTTTCTTCTCGCGTTTTGTGCCTACTCTACTCTCACGTCTCGTGAAAAAAATAAATGAAAAAATTCAAAACAAAGATAGGAGACAAAGAAATAGAAATAGAAATAAAAGATTGGGCCTTAAGAGCCAACGGCGAGGTTTTAGTTAAAAGCGGCAAAACACAGGTTTTGGTAACCGCTGTTATGTCCGACCGGGAAACGGACAAGCCGTACTTCCCTCTTATGGTCAACTATGAAGAAAGATACTACGCCAGAGGAGAAATACTGGGATCCAGATTTTTAAGAAGAGAGGGAAAGCCGACAACCAACGCCACTTTGATCGCAAGGGCGATCGACAGAAGCATCCGTCCTCTTTTTCCCAAAGGTATGAGAAGAGAAGTCCAGGTCATAGTTACCTGCCTGGCTTGGGATGAAGAAAACGATCCCGACTTTTTGGGTGCTTTAGGCGCCTCAATAGCCCTTCATATTTCCGACATCCCCTGGGCCGGACCAATGGGGGCCGTCCGGGTGGCGGAAGTGGAAAACAAATTAAAACTTAACCCTACCTACGAAGAAAGAGAAAAAGCGGAGCTGGAAATATTTTTCACCGGCCTCAAGGAGGGTGAAGAACCCATCATCAATATGATTGAAATGGAGGGTCAAGAAGCGGAGGAAGAAAAAATAATTCAAGCTGCAAAAAAAGGAGGGAAAGAGATAATGAAGCTTTGCGCTCTCCAGAAAAAGATAAGAGAAGAGGTAGGAGTAGAAAAAGTCACACTGGAAGAAAAAGAGACCGATCCGGAAATTGAAAAATTCAAAAAAGAGATAAAAGAAGAAGCAAAAGAAAAAATAGAAGACCTTCTTTTCCAAAAGAATCCTTCCAAGTCCTCACTTGAAAGAAGCAAAAAATTAAACGAGTTAAAGAAAAAAATCAGTCAAAAAGTCAAAGAAAACGAAAACCTGGAAAAAGCGGAGAAAAAAGCAAAAATAGCCGAAAACGTATTTGAAGAGGAAGTCGGAAAATTAATTCATGAAAAAGCTTTAGAGGGAAAAAGGGTGGATGGAAGAAAAGTTGACGAGGTGCGCCGGATCGACTTAAGTGCAAAACCGATTCAAAGAGTCCACGGCTCGGGGTATTTCGCCCGGGGATTAACCAGATCCATTTCGGTGCTTACTCTTGGAGGCCCGGAAGAATACAAAATACTGGAAGGAATGGAGGTAATGGGAGAAAAAAGATTTCTTCATCACTACAACTTCTCCCCCTACTCTGTTGGAGAGGTTCGGTTTCTAAGAGCTCCCGGAAGAAGAGAAATCGGACACGGCATGCTGGCTGAAAAAGCTCTTAAGCCGGTTATTCCCTCCAAGGAAGATTTTCCCTACACCGTCCGGTTGGTAACGGAGATATTAACTTCCAACGGATCCACTTCTATGTCTTCTATTTGTTCTTCCACTCTGGCCTTAATGGACGGCGGGGTGCCGATTAAAAGGCCCGTGGCGGGAATTGCTATCGGACTGGCTAAAAAAGAAAATGACTGGCAGATTTTAACTGACATCCAAGGCCCGGAAGATTTCCACGGAGACATGGACCTTAAAGTGGGAGGAACCCGCAAAGGCGTTACCGCCATGCAGATGGATGTTAAATTCAAGGGTGTCACCGAAGAAATTTTGAAAGAAGCGTTAAAAAGAGCCCGCAAAGCCAGGCTGGAGATTCTAGACAAGATTGAGGCTGAAATTTCAAAGCCGAGAGAAAACCTTTCCCCATACGCTCCTCAGGTGATAAAACTTCAAATTCCGGAAGACAAGATAGGGCGGGTTATTGGAAGCGGAGGGCGAACTATAAAATCAATCACCGAGAAAACCGGGGCGGAGATAAGCATTGAAGACAGCGGAGAAACTTACATTATCTCCCAAAACAAGAAAGGGGCTGAAAAAGCAAAAAGAACGATAGAAAACATAATTAGAGAGTTGGAACCCGGCCAGACATTTACAGGCATCGTAGAAGAAGTTCTCCCCTTCGGAGTGATAGTCCAGTTATGTCCTGGAAAAGACGGCTTGCTTCATAAATCCAAATACAAAAAAGATTTAAACAGAGGAGACAAGGTTCAAGTTATTGTAGCCAACGTCAAAAGAAGCGGAAAAGTGGATCTCAAACTCCAAAAGTAGGTTAAAAAATGGAGGAAGAAAAAAAGGAAAAACCGAAAACTCCTGAAGAGGCCCTAAAAAAATACCGCGTCAAAACCATGAAGCGGGATTTGGCGCGTCTTCGTCTTTCTGAAGCAGAGGAAGAAAGAAAGAAAATAATTGGAATGCAGGAAAAAGAAGCTGCCAGAAAAAAGCAGGAAGAACAAGCTGCCGGACAAGGTAAAGAAACCGTAAAAAGAAGAAAGGAAGAAAAACCCGCCCCGCAAGAAAGAAAAGAGCTTTCTCAAAAAACTCTCGAAGAAGACAGGCAAAAATTAAAAGAAGAAGAACAAAAATCATCTGAAGACGAAGTAACCTCCAGCTTGAAAAAAAAGGGTCTTCAAAGAAAAAGAGTTGCCTTAGTAAAAGAAAAAGTTAGGGCCAAAAAGGGCCTTGAAGGGTTGAAGAAAGAAGAAAAAAACATTAAAGAAAAACTCCAAGAGATTGAGAAAAAAATATCCTCTGCTTCCGGTAAAGAAAAAGAGAGACTTGAGGCGGAAAAAAGCAGCCTGACCAGACAAAAAAGATCCCTAGAAAGAAGAATAAAAGAAAAAGAACAACTAATTGAAGACACCGAGAAAGAGTTGGTCCAACTCGAAGAACACCTTAAAAAACTAGAGGTGGGGATGAAACCACGTGAAAAAGTAAAAGAAGAAGCAGAACTTCCTTCTTTCAAAGAAGAACAAACCTTAAAAAAGACTCCGGAAGAAAAAAGTTTCGAGCCAGACAGACTTTCCCAAGCCAAAGAAAGACTCAAAAGAGCAAGCGGGAAAAAAGAAAAAGAACAAAAAGAGAAAGAGCAAAGATTTAAAGAAGACTTGGAGGCAAGGTGGGAGAGAAAACCAGTTAAAGAAGTTCCGCAGGAAATAGAAGAACCGGTTCCCAGCCAATTTGAGAGATACCCCAAAAAACCGTCCAAAAAGAAAAGAAGCCTGCGCAGAGTTTTAATAATTGGAGCAAGTTTGTTCATCATCGCAGGCCTTGGCGGTTTTCTTTTTTGGTTTTTCACCCGTGAAGAACCCATAACCCCTCCGCCTCCGCCTCCGATTTCCAAGTTGACTTGTGACTCCTGGGAGGTAGTCCCCTCCTCCGGAGAAGAACCTCTAGAAGTTGAAGGAAGCGGCTCTTTCAGCGGTCCGGAAGAAGAAATAGTATCAATCCGTATAGAGTGGGGAGACGGCAAAACAAGCCGGGTAGAAAAACTTGAGGCCGCTCATACCTACGACAAAGGTTCTTACACCAGCCGGGTGATTTTAATAACAGAAGAAGGGGAAATTACAAGCAAAGAATGCGAGGCCGAGGTAAATGTAACCCAAGAAGAAGTTGAACCTGAGCCCGAAACGCCTGATCCGCTTTTCCCGGTTGATAATACGAGGGAGATAGAAATAGAAAGCTCGGAAGAAATTTCCGAAGAAATAGAATCTTTGGTCTATTCAAACTTCACCCGGGGAGAAATAACTAGAATTTTATTCAAGAAAGAAGAAGAATACACAACACGCAATGATTTTTTAAACAGCTTTGAAATCACACTTCCTTCGAATCTCAGTCAACGGTTGGAAGGTATGATGCTTTTCTTTTTCACCAGGAATAACGGAGAAAACAGGCTTGGTTTTACAATGGGAATAAAAGAAGGAGAAAGCGAAAATGTCAAAGCCCAAATGAGAGCTTGGGAAAATGACTTAATGCAGGACACTGAACGATTGTTTACCGCTTTAGGGAAAAAGGGAGAGCCGTTTGCCAGTTCTTTTAAGGAAGTATATTACACCCAGGAAAGAGTACGCTTCCTTACCATCTCAAGAAACGACTTTGGAATTTGTTACGCTGTTGTTGATGAAAAATTAATTTTCACTTCCTCTTTAGAAGAAATGCAAAGTGTTATAGAAAAAATTAAAGGATAATCTTATGAACAAAGAAGAAATAAAGAAAAAACTCAAAAAACGGAAAGTAAAACTGGAAGAAATTCTTTCCAAAATCGCAGATAAAAACGTAGATTTTAAAGACGATTGGAAGACAAGATTCCCGGAATTCGGACACGAAGGAAGCGAAGACGCCTTGGAAGATGCAGCCAAAGAAAGGGAAGAATATGAAAGAAACAGATCTGTAGAACAAACTTTGGAACTTAAATTGGAAAAGATAAAAAAAGCGATGCAAAGAATGGAAAGCGGTCAATACGGCCTCTGTTTGGAATGCGGGGAAAGAATAAAAGATGAACGCTTGTCAGTTATCCCCGAAGCCGAGTTGTGTGTGGAATGCAAAAAGTAAGAAAAACTAAAAAAGCACGCTTTTAAAAAGCGTGCTTTGTGTTTCAGGTTTTAAGATCAATAAGCAAAAGGATTTGTGGCCCCTCGAACTTCGAAGTGAACGTGGCACCCGGTGCGCCCTATAGTATAGCCGGTGTTTCCGACATAACCTATGACCTGTCCTTGATGAACCGTTTGACCCGGGTAAACCAATCTCCTCGACATGTGGCCGTAAAAAGTTACAACACCGTTGTTGTGTAAGATACGCACGTAATTGCCTGCCGTTTGATTGTAACCTACCTTCTGAATAGTTCCTCCGGCTGAAGCATAAATCGGTTCTCCACACCGCCCGTTGGAAAAATCAATAGCGTTGTGCCAATGCAACCCTTGAGTTATTCCGCATGGTTCGGAGATAGGACAGATAAAGTAAGAGTTGGCAACAGGAGTAGATCCGACACCGGCAGCACCGGCGAGATTCGTACTTACGGGTTGTTCTTCTCCTCCAGGGATAATGATAAGATCTCCAACAATTATTTTATCTTCTTCTAAATCGTTAAACTCCGCTATTTTTTCTCCACTCACGTCATAAAGAGCAGATAGGTAGCTTATCGACTCGCCTTCTTTAACCAAATGAGATACTCCGCTTGTCGGCAGAATCGTCAGTTTGTCCCCGGAACTTATACTCGACCCTCGGGTCAAATCATTAGCCCAGAGAACAGTGTTTAAAGAAATTCCGAACTTGTCTGCTACCCCGGAAAGAGTATCTCCCTCCTGCACTACATATTCCGTCATTTCTCTGGAGCCGCCTTTTGTATCCATTCCGCTTCCCATGTTTCCTAAAACCTGAGGGGTTTGGGAGGCAACCGGACTGCTGGCTTTAAAACAGTTTTCTCCAACAACAGGCGAAGATGCTATATGAGAAGAAGCGTCTTGCGAAGTAAAAAAGGACCTAGCTGCAGCAGCCGGGTCCTGGGAAAAAAGAATATTTTGGCTTTCCAAAGAATTAGTTCTAAAATTAGAAAAGAAAAGAAAATTAAAAAACACTATTCCTAAGCATAGAATAGGGTTTTGCAAAACCTTACTTCCTTTAACAATCCACTGGGGAATTTTACTGAGAAAGTCGTAGGTTTTTTTCAGCCAAAGCTGAGTTTTGTTATAAATAAGAATAGGGGCTTGGCCTCGCCCCCTGCTTATAAAATAAGCGGGGAGCTTGGAAAACCAAGCACTTCTTATTTCCCAGGATAAGGTTTTTAATCAAAAAGTCAAGGGTATGGACTATTTTACCGCCAAAAACTTAAAAGAAATGTTTAAAAAAGAAAATATTGCTCCTACCAAATACAAGGGTCAAAATTTTTTGGTTTCCGGAAGAATAGTTAAAAAAATAATTAAAACAAGTAAATTAAACCGTCAGGATGAGATTTTGGAAGTAGGCGCCGGGCCGGGCAACTTAACCCTTCCTCTCTCCCGCAGGGTAAAAAGAGTAACAGCCGTGGAAAAGGATAAAAAGATGATTCCTCTTTTAAAAAATAATTTAAAAGAGACGGACAACGTACAAATCGTAAAAGCCGACATCTTAAAATTAAAAATGAAAGATCTCGGATTTAAAGCGCGCTCTTACAAAATGATCTCCAACCTTCCTTACTACGCCAGCAAGGCGATAATAAGAAAGATGCTTGAGGAAGAAACTCCTCCGAGTTTGATGGCAGTCGTTCTTCAAAAAGAAGTGGGTGAGAAAATATGCGCCGGACCCGGCGATTTGAGTCTTTTAGGCGTTTCGGTGCAGTTTTACGCCGAAGTGGAGATAAAAATGAAAATTCCAAGAAACGCCTTTTGGCCTCAGCCGGAGGTAGATTCAATTCTTTTAAAAATCACCCTGCGGGATAAACCGTTGTGGGAATCCGCCTTAAGAAAAGAAAAAAGAGATCTTTTTTTCAAAATCGTACGGGGCGGTTTTTCCCATCCCAGAAAACAAATTAGAAACAACTTGGAAGCTAAACTGTCTTTCTCCCGGGAAGAAATTAAGAATTATTTAAAAAAAGCTGGAGTCGATCCGAAAAAAAGACCGGAAGACATATCTTTAAAAAGTTGGGTCTTGCTGGCTGAAGTTTTAGAAAACAAGCTGGGTTCTTAAAAATAGTTTTTTATGTTATTATTTAAAAAGCTTGATTTTTAAATATTTATGTCCCAAAAAATAAAAAAGTGTCTCTTATTCATTCTGCCTGTTTTTTACTTTCTCTTTGCCCCCGCCCCCGCTAATGCCCAGCTGGGGGAAACAATAGCCGTCCTTTTTGCAACCTACCTTGTTTCTTTTATTATAAAGTTCATATTGCAAGCTAGTGCATATGTTTTAGGTGCGGCAGCCTGGATCTTAAACTGGGTGTTGAGCGAACACTTCATCGCTTGGAGTTATACAGGAACTGACAACCCCATTATCGATGTCGGATGGGGGCTTACGAGAGACCTCACCAACATGCTTTTTGTTATCGTTCTCGCTTTCGTTGGATTGGCCTCCGCTTTAGATATCGGAGGATTTTTGAATAAGTACAAGTGGCAGAAGATCCTTCCCGGTTTAATTGCCATGGCTCTTCTTATTAACTTTACCCCCGTTATTTGCGGCGTTATTGTCGACGCCTCAAACATTATAATGAACTTCTTTTTGTCAGAAACCTCCGGGATCGAGTTGGCCGAAAGACAATACCAGGCTCAATTTGCAAAAATAGATCACGCGATGGGTATATGGGTCAACCCCCTTGAGAAGATAGGGGCGGTTTTTCAGGCGATAATCATGATCTTTTTCAACCTTTACATGAGCCTGACATATATACTCTACGCCTTTTTGTTCGCCGCTCGATATGTAGCCATTTGGATATTGGTTATCCTTTCTCCTCCTGCTTTTTTTGCCAGTGTCATCCCTGACTTTAAAAACGTTTGGAAGGACTGGTGGAAGAATTTTTTTCAATGGTGCTTTGTAGGAATAAACGCTGCTTTTTTCATTTATCTCGGAAATCATATTATGATCAAAGCTCATGAGATGGTTCAAGCGCCGCCTCCAAGTTCAGGATTTCTAGAAAGCGCCCTAATCCAAACACTTCAATCAATCCTTCCCATGGGAATGGCCATGATCTTCCTTAACATGGGGTTTTTGCTTGCCATGAAGGGAGGGACAAAAGAAGCAGAACAAGTAATAAAAGGATTTAAATATGCGCGTACGGGAGCTACTGCGGCAGCAGGAGGGGCTGCAGGATGGGGAGCTAGTAAAATGGCCACCAGCGAGCCGGGAAGAAGATTTATGGAGAATTTATCCAAGGGTCAGTTGTTAGACGATGAAAGGTGGAAAGAAATGAAAGAAGAGGGAGGTGTAAAAAGAGCTGCCGCCACTGGCGCTCAAGGATTAAGTGCAGCAGCAGGATTAGCTATGAAGCCTTTGGCTCCGGCTTTTAAAAGAGCGGCGGAGGCGGGTTTGAAGTATTCTGATGAAAAGAGAAAAGAAATTGAAGAAGCTAAAAAAGATTTTACAAGCTCCGAACAAGCTAAAGCGCGTGTTCGAAGATCCAGTCCTGGCGATCACGCCATCCGCATCGCCTATCTTGAACATATGAGAGAAGAAGGGAAGCTGGATGAAGCTAAAAAAGACACTCCGCGCATCTTTCAAGACGCCGTTAAGAAGATGCGCACCCACGCCCCTGATAAATTAGAAGACCTTTTCTCCGCCATGCCCGAACTTTTAGGAAGTAAAGACCAGATCGAAGCAATCATTGAAGAAGCAGAACAAGAAGGCTGGGAGGGAGACGAACTGATGGAAAATATCAAGGCAAAACTTCCCGACACGGGCAAGATAATGCTCAACAACCTTATCAAAGACGGCTTGGAAGACAAACACGTTAAAAAACTTATGGAGCTTGGCAAAAGCCAGGCTGAGGCGTACCTGACCGCTCCTTTCAAAAAGATAGCTGAGGGTTTGAAAACCAGTGATATAGAAGATATGAAAGGCAAAGACCTTGTCGAAAACGAATATTTGATGGAGTCGATCGGACGTTTCTCTCCAGCTCACATCACAAGAGAAGTTGCCAAAAAAGGAGGGGATGTAGCAAAAAAGATGAAAAATAAGTTGGATGATATAGGTGCGTTCGAGCTCAAGAAAACCAACCCTCAAATAATAAGACTCGCCCTAAACAGCGACACTTACAGACACCTTTTGGGAGGAGGTATAAAAGGAGCTGAAAGCAAAGACGAGTACAAGTTTTTGGACAAAAACTTCGACTATGTAAATCAAGTAGTGAACATGACAGATGAAGAGGTAGAGCAAAAAAAAGAAGAAGTAAGCCGAGACATACAAAGTGAGATTAAAAAAGTATTGAAAGAAGAACAAACCGGCGTAGGAACCGTACAACAATTAAAAGAGAATATAGAAAGCACCAAGAGCGAGGAAACAAAAAATAGATTAAGGGGAGCCTTACAAAGAATAGAAAAGGTAGAAGAAAGAGAAGGAGATGAAAAATTTGATAAAGCCCTAGAATACAGAAGCGCTCAAATCGAAAGAGGGTTCAACCCTCAAGGCTCAGCCTTTGATCAAACACTGAGTGAAGAAGAAACATCACCCGATACAGACACAACCCAAGACCAAGAAAGAATAACAGAGATTCGAAACAAGCTGGAAGATTTACGCAGTAAAGATGACTTATCCGATGAAGAAAAACAAAAACGCCAAGACCTTATTAACGAAAGAAGACGGCTAAGAGGAGAAGAATAAGAAGAAACAAGTAAATAAAAGCTTTTAAATTAAAAAGGGGCTGCTTCTAGCAGCCCCTTCTCTTATTCAGCTTCTTCCGAAGAGTCCAAGAACCATCCCTCGGACTCTCTCCGCGAATGCCTCTCCTTTCTTCCGGCTGCGGACTACCTCAGCCTTGCCGAGTTCCTCAGCCTTCCGGGAAGCGGCAGCGGCTTCCTGATAGTCTTCCCGGAGCTCAATGGCGCGGAGCTCTATTTCCTCGATCTCCACGCCAAACCGGTTTTCCAAGGTATCTAAAACACCTTGGTTGTCCAGGCTCTCTTGGTTGTTCAGGCTCTCATAAAAGAGCCTGTCAAAATCCTCCTTCTCGGCACGGATCTCCTGCCAGCTTCGCTGGCCAAGAAGATTCGTAACAACGGGCTCGATCCGAGAAAAGACCATCTCGATCGGATCCTGCAATTCGAAGATGAACTTTCTCGGGTTCACGCACTTCATTACAACTACGAACTTGAGGTCAACCCTCCAGTTATCGACGTCCTCCACGTCGCGGACGCCGAAAGCGTAGTTGTGAGATTTTAACAGTACCCTTGTTAAAACCTCGTCGTGCTTCACCACTTCTCCATCCTCACGGATGGAGTGCCACCGAAGACGGTACCTGTAAGGCTGGCCCTTAAGGCCAAGCCAGCGGTACCCCCCGGTAGCCAGAAGACCCCCGAGAAAACGGGGTTCATAACCGCGAATGATGTTCCCTTCATCATCCGTGGTGCGCCCTTCCCATTGAACCAAAGCCTTGTCATACTCGCCGCCCACAGTAACGAGAACGGCGTAGCCTTCCAAAACCTTGGTGAAGAACCTGTCCTCTTTTGCAAGCTGCTCCACCAGCCGGAAAAGAGGAAG
>CAZTOB010000006.1:25742-31955 GCA_964615425.1 uncultured Candidatus Saccharibacteria bacterium
TGGTGAAGAACCTGTCCTCTTTTGCAAGCTGCTCCACCAGCCGGAAAAGAGGAAGAGTCAAAAGGTCCCACAGAAATCCTTCCTGGGGCAAAACGAAAAGCCCCAAAAGAAAAATTCCTACGAGAGCCAATAGAATCAGCAAAGATCCAAGCAGGATATTACCGGCAAAAACAGCCAGCAAGGCTGTTAAAGCCAGCGTGATACCCGCCCACCTCCGCCATCTATAAACCAGATAGATGGCCAGGAGCACCCCTGCTCCTGCAAGAATGTAACCCCAGGGAAAACCCCGGGCTTCCATCCCTACAGGCAATCCAACAAACGTTATGCTGTTCATTTTCTCCTCCCAGTTTCTCAAGACCCACTTTCTGGACTTTCCAGCGAACTTGACAAGTCCGCCTTCTTCAATCCAGATCCATGCTTCTGCCGCCACGTTGACGAGCAGAAACAGAATGACCGTCCAAATGATAATCCCCACCAGAAGCTTACTCATTTTTTCTCCTCCCTTATTTTCAAAGAACTTCACTAAGTGCTAATAAAATAATACCAGAGAAATGACTTTTTGTCAATTAAAAATGCGGGGCCTTGTCCCCTCTTTTTTTATTCCTTTTTCTTTTTATGTTAAAATGGGAAAACGTAAAAAAATACATATGAAACTTTCAAGAGAAGATTTTTTAGAATTATATAACGATTTACCCAAGGAGCTCCAAGACGCCATGGAGTCAGATAAAACGGTGAGCACCACCGAACGTCTTATCGATCAGCAGGATCTAAACAACGATCAGGCAGAGGCATTGGTGGACTTGATCGGTGATTCTTTGATGGGGCTTCTTCCGCCCTCGGAGTTTGAGAGCGCCTTAAAGAAAAGGGGGATTCCGGAAGAAAAAGCAAAGAAAATAAAGGAGGCGGTAAGCCGGTTTGTTTTTTATCCGGTCAAGGAAACCCTTTCCAACCTTTACGAAGAAGAGATGGAAGGTGATGAAAAAGAAGAAAAGAAAGGACCAAAGAAAAAAATATCAAAAGACAGATACAGGGAGCCTATTGAAAAATAATTAATTTTTCATGCGTTACAGGGTACCTCAATTCATTGAAAGAGACATCAAGGTGGTCGGGCCCATGAGCTTCGGCCAGTTCATCTTCGTAGGAAGCGGGACAGCCATCTGCTTCGTCCTTTATTTCGTCCTAGCCTCAAAAAGCTTCCTTGCCTTTATACTTCTTACCATGATTATTATGGTCGGAAGTATAGTGCTTGCTTTCGGCAAATACAGGGGTTCTCCTATGCCCAAGGTGGTTATGAACCTTTTTAAATACACCTTTATGGGAAGAACGTTCCTTTGGAAGAAAAAGGCGATCGTCCCCAGAGCTCACATGTTCGGACAAGATGTTCCCGAAGAAAAAGAAGAGGAATGGCAGCCCGAAGCAAGAGAGGGAGGGAGCCAACTAGGAGATTTAGCAACCCGAGTTGAAACTAAAAATTAAATTAAAATGCCGGCAACACAAAAATTCTTACCAATTGAAGAGATAAGAGAAGGGGTCATAGTCCTTAAGAATAAAGCCTTAAGAGGCGTGTTGATGGTTTCCTCCATCAACTTTGCCCTGAAGTCGCAAGACGAAAGAAAAGCCGTCATTTACCAGTTTCAAAACTTTTTAAATATTTTGGACTTTTCCTGTCAAATTCTCGTTCAGTCGCGAAGACTTAATTTAACGAACTACATCGAGTATCTAAAAGACTTAGAACAAAAACAGGAACAGAAACTCTTAAGAGTTCAAACAGAAGAATACAGAAAATTCATCAACGAACTTTTGGGGCAGGGAATCATCATGTCCAAAAAGTTTTTCGTTGTCGTCCCCTTTACTATTTGGGATGTCAAAGGAAAAGAAAAAGACAAAGGAATTTTAAGCTCCGCCAAGGTTCCCAAGATGACCGAAGAAACTTTCCAAAGATGCCGTTCGCAGCTTTGGCAGCGGATGGAGTTTGTAGCTATGGGACTTAGAAAGTGCGGATTGAAAAGTGTGCCCCTTAAAACAAGTGAATTGATTGAGCTGCTTTGGACGCTTCATCACCCGGAACAAGCGGAGGTCGGGCATTACCCGAGAATTCCGCCTGAATTGATAAAATAAGTATGGATATTTTCAAAAAAGTCAAAAAAAGAATAAGCGGGGACAAGGTTGACGTCCCGGAGTTTGAAGTAATGGACGTTAGAGATTTCGTTGCCCCGCCTTCTTTAAAAATCGGATCAGACTATCTTCAAGTAGGGGAACGCTACGCCCGAACATTTTTTGTTTTCTCCTACCCCCAATACTTAACAACCGGATGGTTTTCCCCCATTGTCAACCTCGACACGCCTATGGATATTGCTTTCCACGTCAACCCCGTCGACACCAGCGAAGTATTAAAGAATCTAAGAAAAAGAATCACCGCTACCCAGGCGGAGATGATGGAAAGACAGGAAAAAGGTTTAATCCGAGATCCAAAGCTTGAGCACTCCTATCAAAATATGGAAAATCTGCGGGATCGTCTCCAAACCGGCCAGGAAAAGATGTACAGCTTGGGTCTTTACCTCACCATCTACGGAGAAGATGAGAAAAAACTAAGAGAAATAGAAACAACTCTAAGGTCAATCCTTGAAGGAAGACTCATTTACATCAAACCTGCTGTTTACCAGCAGGGGGACGGGTTCATCACCACTTCTCCCTACCTTTTGGATCGGATTTTAGTTCATACTCCGATGAACACCGCTCCCCTTTCCAGTGTGTTTCCCTTTATTTCCTTCGACTTGAGCTCCAACAAGGGAATACTCTACGGCATCAACCAGCACAATAATTCTCTTATTCTTTTCGACCGCTTTGACATGGAAAGTTATAACGAAGTCGTATTCGGTACGTCGGGATCTGGAAAAAGCTATATGATCAAATTAGAACTTCTAAGGTCCTTAATGACCGGAATAGATGTCATGGTTTTGGATCCGGAAAACGAATACGAGTTTTTAAGTGACGCGGTGGACGGCTCCTTTTTGAATATGTCTTTAACCTCGCCGCACCACATAAATCCTTTTGATCTTCCCAAGCCACGGGAAGGAGAAGACCCGGAAAACGTTTTAAGATCGAATATTATAAACTTGGTTGGCTTGATGAGAATCATGATGGGGGGTCTCAACCCGGAAGAGGATGCAATAATAGACAGAGCTTTAACGGAAACCTACCAAGCCAGAGACATTACACCCGACAGCGATCCCTCGACCTGGGAAGAAAATACACCCATTATGAGCGACCTGGAAAGCGTTTTGGAAACAATGGAGGGAGCGGAAAGTTTGGTGCGGAGAATAAGAAAGTTCACTGAGGGAACTTACTCCAGTTTTTTCAACCAGCCGACCAACATATCAATGGACAAGAACTTCGTTGCTTTCGGCATCAGAGATATGGAAGAAGAGTTAAAGCAGCTGGCCATGTTTGTCATTATGCGCTACATCTGGAAAGAGATCACCTCCGAACTTAAAAAAAGGATTCTAGTCATTGACGAGGCCTGGTGGATGATGCAGTCAGAAGACGGCGCCTCCTTCCTTTACGGATTGGTTAAAAGAGCTCGTAAGTATTGGTTGGGGGTGACAACCATCACCCAGGACGTTGGAGACTTTATGCGTTCGGAATACGGACAGCCTATCGTTGCCAACTCCGCCATCCAAATTCTGATGAAACAAAGTCCTTCAACCATTGAGATCGTAAAAGACACCTTCAACCTTACCGAAGAAGAAAAAATGAGACTACTTGAGGCTTCCATCGGAGAAGGTTTGTTTTTTGCCGGAGCAAAACATGTGGCCATTAACGTGGTCGCCTCTTACACCGAAGATCAGATAATTACTACTTCTCCTGGAGAAGTACAAAAAATTAAAAGAGCTAAAAAATCTTTAGGTGGAAATGAGCCCGGAAGAAACACAAGAAGAAACTGAAACAACGCAAGGAGAATCAGCTGAAAAAAGCGGCGGCTCCGGTTCCAAATCAATGAAATTGGTAGACCGGATTAACGTTATGAGTCCCAGCGGCATTATATTGATGATATATATCTTCGCCACGGAGATTATAGATATTCTTATACCCGAATGCGTCATAGACAGCTTGTTGATAGAGCTTGTCCTGGAAATACCGATCTTTATTTTGGTAATGATGAACGCCGATATGAGCTTGGGCGAAGCCCTTAAAAGAATGGCTGGGATGATTATCCAAGAAAGAATCCCCATCGTAAGCTACATGCCTTCCTTTATGGGGGTTTTTACCGATATGCTCCCTTTTGACTTTGTAACCCCTATTTACAACTTCTTTTCCGGCAAAAATTAATGCCTAACTCAAAGAAAAAATTAATAATGCTTGCTCTCTTCCTCCTTGTTTTTTCATTTTGGGCGGAAAGCTGCCAGGCTCAACGCATTGATCTTAAGTACCCCCCTGTCCCAGGAGCGGAGGCTCCTCACATTTTCATGAACAAGATAAAAGCGGGAGAGTACGAAAGAAACCAAGCTCTCCCTCTTTATTTAAAATATGTTTATCACCTTTTAATAACCTTGACGGGAATCGCTTGCTTGGTTTCCGTAAGCTGGGGGGGGTTTACCTATTTAACAAGCACCGTACGCGGTGACGCTCCCACTACTAAAAAAGCTTTGGACAGAATAACTCTTTCCGTAATAGGTATCGTTATCACTCTTTCTTCCTACATGATTTTAAACACCTTAAATCCCGAACTTTTAACTTTTTACCTGGAAAAAGATGCTCTTCCGGAAGTAGAAATGCCGGAAGTTGAAAAACCAGAATATGATTACACCCACCAATTCGCTGAAGTTCCTTGGGCCGGACTGATCCAACAAACAAGAGAGTGGTCGGAAATCTTGAGAAAAGAAGCCACGGATGTGTGGAGAATAACTTCAATCAAAGGTGAGCAAGGTATCGCCACCATTGATGAGACTTCTATGTGCTTGAGTGTTCTTCTTGCAGCCTGTGACTGCGGAGCGGCCGACGACTGCGAAGAAGGGGAAGATGCAGAAAGGTGCACCACCGGATGTGACGTTAACGACAGCCAAAGCTGTGAGCCCGGAGACGACAGCCCCTGTCCTGACGTGGATCCCTGCAACTTTAAAAGGATCGAGGGAACGTGCAGTACCGGAGACGAAAACTGCATCGGAGGTTGTGTTCCCCCCGGATGCATCCCTACCAGCAAGCTGTGTGATATAAGCGCCTATCCGGAAGATAAAAAAGAAGAACTGACCTTTGGAGGTCAAACTTTGGATGACTCGGCGGCCTTAGGAAACCTTCCCGACAACTTAAGAGATGCTATAAATCAGATGGAGGGGCAGGTTGAAGAATTAGAAAGAAGAGCAAGAATTGAAATAGCTGAATTACGTTGGGCTAGAAGCCAACTCCAAGTTGCTGTACACAATCAAGCTTTAGCAGAAGCTTTGATAAGAAGTAGTTTCGGTATTTATAACGAGCAAGGCTGGGCTGGAATAGAGGGAAAAAAAACGGAAGAAATGTGGCCTTACTATGAGCCCCAGGCGCCTAACTTCTTTGCCTCTCCTTCAGGAGACAAGCCAACCCTTCCTCAATGCCAAGGACAGTGCCCCGGCGAAGCTCTTCCGTCCTGTGAATTATGCGGGGATGAGCTTCTTTGTTATGGAAATGACTATCGGTGTTGTGCCACCGATCCCATAGTAACCGAGATGAGCAATTGTCGATGTGGAGTGCCCGGATTCAACAGTAGTTGTTCCGGGCATACTAACGAATTTTCTTGTATTGATCCCCCGCCAGTTCACCAACAACCAATAGGTCACGATGAGTATGAGCCAGGCACTTGTTGTGAGTACCGAGGTTTTGGAGCTTGCGAGGGAGACAACCCTGCTTATCGGTGTTGTTCCCCGCGCCAATGCGACAGGAACGTTTGGAAAGATGCCGACAAATTCAACCAAAATACGCTTCTTTACAACGGTCAAACTTTTGAAATCCCCGCCAATGGGGTCCACTTCTTCGGGCCCAACGGAGTTGGTTGTGGAGCTATTGATTGAAAGATAAGAATAAATTATGCGCAAAGAATATATAAAAATTAAAAAAACTGTCTCTCTTGTTTCTTTCTTTTTTATATTCCTTTCTTTAGCCACTCCAGCTCATGCTCAAGACGTGGGTTGTATCGCTGACGGATTAGCTGAATATATTATCCCTGTTTTCGATGCCTTGGGA
>CAZTOB010000007.1:0-8687 GCA_964615425.1 uncultured Candidatus Saccharibacteria bacterium
TTTAAAAACTTAAAAGGAGGTGAAGCGGTAATTCCCCTCATGGAAAAAAAGATACCCGTTATAGAAGACGAGCTGGTCGATCAAGAGTTTGGAACGGGAGCTTTGAAGGTCACCCCCGCTCATGATGAAAACGATTTTGAAATTGGACAAAAACACGACCTTTCGCTTTTAAAGGTGGTCAGCTTAGAAGGAAAAATGATAAATGTTCCAAAAAAGTATGAAGGAATGGGAGTCCTTGAAGCCAGAAAAGCGGTTGTTAGTGACCTTGAAAAAGAAAAAAAGCTGATAAAAAAAGAACCCATAAAACACACTGTTAAAGTGTGTTACCGTTGTAAAAACATGATTGAACCTCTTACCATGCCCCAGTGGTTTGTAAAGATAAAACCCTTGGCGGAGCCGGCTATTGAGGTGGTTAAAAACGGAAACTTAAAGATCTTCCCCGAAAGATTCGAAAAAATATATCTTCAGTGGATGGAGGATATTCATGACTGGAATATAAGCAGGCAGATTGTGTGGGGGCCGAGAATACCGGCTTGGTATTGTGTAGAGTGCAACCCTGAAATTTTAATAACTTTTATCGACAAAGAGGATAAAAATCACACCGATCGGCTGGGAGTTCTCTTGAAAAAATATAATTTGGAGGAAATTAAAGACGGTCTTCAAAGCTTGGTAGCTCCAAAAAATTCTTCTTACTCTCTTGAAGAAGGAAAATGTCCTCAATGCGGATCGAAAAAAACATTGCAGGAGACAGACACCTTTGACACTTGGTTTTCTTCGGGACAGTGGCCCTTGACTTCTTTGGGTTTTCCCGATAGTGAAGATTTCAAATATTTTTACCCCACAGACGTTTTAGACACCATGTGGGACATTTTGTTCTTTTGGGTGGCAAGAATGGTTATGCTTAGCCTTTATCGAACAGGAGAGATTCCTTTTAAAGTTGCCCACATGCACTGTAGGATTGTTGACGAGAAGGGTCAAAAAATGAGCAAAAGCAAAGGAAACGTCATTAACCCTTTGGAGATTGCGGAAGAATACGGAACCGACGCTTTACGCATGTCACTGGTTTTTGGGACCTCTCCCGGAGGAGACATTTCCTTGGGAAAGGATAAATTCAAAGCTATGCGGAACTTTGCCAATAAGGTATGGAATGCGTCTCGTTTTGTAACTATTATGCTTGAAAGAAGCGGAGGAGAGATAAATTGGGAGCAACCGGCAAACGAAGAAGATGAAGAGATTCTAAAAAAATTGGACAAATTGATAAAGGAGGTGGACCGGCAGCTTAAAAGCTTCAGATTCGGATTAGCTTTGGAAGAAATCTATGAGTTCTTCTGGCATGATTTTTGTGATGAGTACCTGGAAAGCTCAAAAGAAAGAGTAGAGGAGGCTCTTCCTACTTTAATTGAAGTTTTAATAAAAACCTTGAAACTACTTCATCCTTTTGCCCCTTTCATAACCGAAGTAATTTACGGTGTCTTTAAAGAAGAGTTTGAAAATGAAAAATTATTTGATCAAGAATTTATCACCGTGGCCAAATGGCCTCAACCAAGGTCGAATTAAAAAATAATCATTATTTTTATGAAAAATTTAAAAGGAAAATGGGAAAAAATAGTCTTCTCGGTTGCATTGTCTTTGGTGTCTGCCGCCCTTATCTTTTTCTTGGGGGTTACCACTTGGAACAGAATTGAAGCTCGAAAATATATCGGAAGCGAAGTAGAAGATAAAGGGAATATCAGCGTCACCGCTAGTGAAGAAATTTACGTCAAGCCCGATTTGGCTCAGACCAACTTTTCGGTGGTTACAGAAGAAAGAACCGTAGAAGACGCCATGAACCTCAACTCCGAATTGATGAACAAAGTGATTGAAGCGGTGAAAGAAAAAGGAGTAGAAGAAAAAGATCTAAAAACCATCCGGTTTAATATTTCCCCCCAGTATGAATATCCGAACAATAGATGGGGCGGGGAAAGAGTGCTTGTGGGTTATGAAGTAACTCAAACCTTACAGGTTAAGATAAGAGATATGGATAGTATAGGGGAGGTTATAGACGCTGCAACTGGAGAAGGGGCCAACCGTATGGGGGGGTTAAGCTTTACCATTGACGACAAAGAAGCGATAGAAAAAGAAGCAAGATCCCAAGCAATAGAAAAAGCGAAAGAACGCGCTCAAACATTATCCAGTCAACTCGGGGTGCGCCTGGGAAGACTCTTAAACTTCAGTGAAAACCAAGGACAATCTCCTCGTTTTTACTACGAAGCTAAAGACATAGGAATGGGGGGTGCAGAGGAGGTTCCCAATGTTCAAACAGGGGAAAACAAAGTCGAAGTCTCAGTCACCCTTACTTATGAAATTAAATAATAAAAACTTAACATGAAAAAAGGATTAGTTATAACCTTAGTTGTTCTCGGACTTGTCGGGATTGTCGCTATTTTCGCGTGGGGTTCCTACAACCGTCTCATAAGCGCCGAGGAAAACGTTAACAACAAATGGGCTCAAGTGGAAACCCAATACCAAAGAAGGTTCGACCTTATTCCCAACCTGGTAGAATCAGTGAAGGGGGCCATGGAGCAAGAACAAGAGGTTTTCGGGGAAATAGCAGAAGCGAGAACCAGATACGCCGGCGCAGAAACAGTTGATGAAAAAGTAAAAGCGGCCGGAGAAGTAGAAAGCGCTTTGGCTCGACTGCTTGTCATTATGGAAAATTATCCGGAGTTAAAGTCAATAGAAGCGGTCCAAACCTTGATGGCCCAGCTGGAAGGAACAGAAAATCGAATAAGTGTAGAAAGAAAACGATACAACGACGCAGTTAAAAGCTACAACCTTCTGACCAAAAGACTTCCAACCAACTTAATAGCAAGACTTTTCGGATTTGAAGAAAAACCTTACTTCGAATCAGTGGAAGGAGCAGACGCACCACCCGGAGTGGAGTTTTAATCTTGCGGGCTGTGTGAGTTTTCCCACACAGCCCATTAGAAAATGAAAAACGTTTCAAAAAAAATATTTCTCTTTCTTCTTTTAGCGGGAGTATTTTTCCCTTTTTTTTCCTTTTCTTATTTCAATCCGGGTTCTCCGACCGGCTATGTAAATGACTACGCCGGTATGCTTTCTTCAAATGAAAAAGAAGCGCTTGAGAAAAAATTAGATCTTTTTGAAAAAGAAACCACTCATGAAATTGCCGTAGTAACCATAAAAAGCCTCGAGGGAGATTCAATTGAAAACTTTGCTGTTAATCTTTTTTCCGATTGGGGTATAGGAAAAAAAGATAAAGACAACGGGGTGTTGTTTCTCATTGCAGAAAAAGAAAGAAAAACGAGAATAGAGGTTGGGTACGGTTTGGAAGGAGCTTTAACCGATGCTCAAAGTTACTGGATTTTAAAGAGAGTAGTTGAACCGGCATTTCAGAAAGGAGAGTTTTATCGAGGAATAGATGAAGCAACGAACAAGATAATGGAGGCGGTTCAGGGAGAAGAAATTCCTTCCTTAAAAGAGGAACCTCCAAACTGGCTGAAATATATTTTCGGTTCTTTTTTCACCGTTTTAATATTCGGAGGCTGGTTTTTAAGCCTTATCTTTCGGATGGGGACAACAAAAGTCTGGTGGCCTGGAGGGGTGTGGGGAGGAGCCTTAGCCCTTATCATATCTTTTGCTTTCGGGTTTTTCTTTGTGGGGATTGGAGCTTTTGTTTTGCTTGTCCCGTTGGGTTTAGCTCTTGATTATTATCTTTCTAAAAAGTTTTACCAACGATTTAAAAAAGAAGGTCTCCCCAGGTGGATGCGTTCCGGATCTTCAAGTGGAAGCGGCTCTTCTGGGGGCTTCGGAGGATTCGGTGGAGGGAGTTCAGGAGGCGGAGGCGCCTCCGGGGGTTGGTAATTGAAAGAGGAAAGGTAAGCCATCCTTGAAGAGGAGGGCTTTTTTATCTTATAATAAAAAGCATGGAAAAATTTCATTTAAAATCAGGTTTTAAACCAAAGGGAGACCAGCCTCAAGCAATTAAAGAGTTAACGCGGGGAGTGAAAGAAAAACAAGAACACCAGGTTCTTTTGGGAGTAACAGGATCAGGAAAAACCTTCGTCGCTTCCAAGGTGATAGAAAATCTTCAGATGCCGACGCTTGTTATCTCACACAACAAAACGCTGGCCGGGCAGCTTTTTCAAGAATTTAGAGAGTTTTTCCCTGAAAACGCAGTCCATTATTTTGTTTCCTACTACGATTATTACCAGCCAGAAGCTTATGTCCCCCAAAGAGATCTTTACATCGAAAAAGAGTCGAGTGTCAATGAAAAAATAGAAACCCTGCGGCACTCCGCCACCCAGGCCCTTATGAGCAGAAAAGACGTACTGGTGGTTGCTTCCGTTTCCTGCATATATGGATTGGGTCAACCCAAGGACTACATTTCTTTAAGTGAAACCTTCAAAAAGGGAGATCAAGTTAAAAGAAGAGAGGTTTTACGATCTCTTGTCAATCTTTTGTATGAAAGAAACGATTGGGATCTAAAAAGAGGAGGCTTTCGGGTAAGGGGAAACACCGTTGACGTTTTTCCTCCTTATGGAGAAAGAGCTCTTAGGATAGAGGTTTTGGGAGGAAAGATAAGGCGCTTGAGGTGGATCGAGCCGGAAAGCGCATCTCTTTTCGAGGAAGTAAAAAAAGAAATCCTCTTTCCAGCTGAGCATTTTATCACCCCTGAAAAACGTTTGAAAAAAGCAATTCGGCTGATTGAAATGGAACTTGAAGAAAGAGTTAAAGAACTGGAAAAGAAGGGGAAAAAAATAGAGGCGTATCGGTTGGAGCAGAGAACAAAACACGACCTTGAATTGATGCGGGAGCTCGGTTTTTGCCCCGGTATAGAAAATTACTCGCGTTATCTTTCGGGAAGAAAAAAGGGAGAACCCCCCTACACTCTCCTTGATTATTTTAAACGAGGCTTGGAAGGAAAAGAAAGAGACTTTTTGTGTATTATTGATGAGTCTCATATGAGTATCCCCCAAATCAGAGGAATGTATGCCGGAGATAGAGCGCGTAAAAAAACGCTTGTGGAACACGGATTTCGTCTTCCCTCGGCGCTTGACAACAGACCGCTTCGTTTTCAAGAATTTCAAAAAAGAGTTCCTCTTTCCATTTATACTTCTGCCACACCGGGAGCTTGGGAGGTTAAAAAAGCAAAAGAAGCGGCCGAAAAACATGGCCTAGAGCCTGAAAAGGGGGTCATAGAGCAGATCGTAAGACCAACCGGGCTTCTTGACCCGGAAGTTGAAATTCGTCCTTTAGAAAATCAAATTGAAGATCTTGTCCAAGAAATTGCAAAAAGAAAAAAAAGGAATGAGAGAGTCTTGGTGACAACCCTTACCAAAAGAATGGCGGAACAGCTGGCAGATTATCTTTCCAGCGGCAGAAAGGTTGAAAAACTTCTGGGGAAAAAGATTCCCGAGATTAAAACAAGTTATCTTCACAGTGAAATAAAAACGCTGGAAAGGAGTGAAGTTCTTCTCAAGCTTAGAAAAGGAGAGATAGATGTTATAGTGGGCATAAATCTTCTTCGGGAGGGGCTGGACCTGCCCGAAGTTTCACTGGTTGCCATTTTAGACGCCGACAAAGAAGGTTTTCTAAGATCGGAAACCGCTTTGGTTCAAACCATGGGGAGAGCAGCCCGCAACAAAGCCGGCAAAGCTATTCTTTACGCGGATAAAAAAACAGGTTCAATTAAAAGAGCGGTGGAGGAAGTTGAAAGAAGAAGGAAAAAACAAAAAGAGTTCAACCGAAAACACGGCATTACCCCCGAAACGATTAAGAAATCCTTCCGAAAGGGTATTTTAAGCGGAAGGCCTGGTTTAAAAAGAGAGGAGAGCGCGGGAGAAGACAAATGGTCTAAGCTTCCCCCCCGGGAACTTCGGAAAAAAATCATCGACTGGGAAAAGGAAATGAAAAAAGCCGCCAACGATTTGGACTTTGAAAAAGCGGCTGATTTACGAGACAAGATAAGAAAATATGAAAAAGAAATAAGTTCTTGAAATGAAAAAAGAGATAAGAATAAGAGGAGCCAAGGAGCACAATTTAAAAAATATAAGCTTGTCCATACCAAAGGAAAAACTGGTAGTTTTTACCGGTGTTTCCGGTTCAGGAAAGTCAAGTCTTGCCCTTGACACAATTTATGCGGAGGGGCAAAGAAGATACGTGGAGTCCCTTTCCTCCTACGCCCGTCAATTTCTCGGAGTCCAATCCAAACCAGACGTGGAAGAGATGCATGGATTGTCTCCGTCTATCGCCATCAACCAAAAAAAGCCCTTTCACAACCCCCGTTCAACTGTAGGAACAATTACCGAGATATATGATTATCTTCGTCTTTTGTTCGCCCGTGTTGGGACTCCCCATTGCCCTCAATGTGAAAGAGAAGTTAAAAAAGAAAGCTTGGATGGAATCGTAAACGAAACAGGAAAAATAATCAAAAAATCAAAAAGAAAAAAAAGCAGTATTTTAATTCTTTCTCCTTTGCGCAGGGGAAAGAAAGGAACCCATAAAGAACTTTTAAAAAATCTCCGAAGCCAAGGTTTTTCTTTTGCTCGGATCGATAAAAAGATATTCGATTTGACGGAGGTTGATAAGCTGGACAAAAACAAGACGCACGATATTGAGGTGATAGTCGACCAGCTGGAGGTTGAAAAGTTTTCTTCAAAAACACGCTCCCGACTTTCAGACAGCATCAGTCAAGCGCTGGAGCTTTCGGACGGAGAAGTAATAATAGCTGAAAAAAGAACAAAAAAAAGAACCGGAAAGGTGAAAACCAACGACCATCTTTTTTCAAAAAACTTCGCCTGCCCCTACTGCGGCATTGGTTTGGCCCAGCTGGAGCCCCGTGATTTTTCCTTTAATTCTCCTTATGGAGCCTGCCCGCAATGCGAAGGCTTAGGAACAAAATTAACAGTTAAAGAAGAAAAAATTTATAACCCCCGCTTGAGTATAAAAGAAGGGGGAATTTTACCTTTAAGCTGGCTTACGACAAAAGACAACTGGTTCTCCCGTCTTTTGGCAGCTGTTGGAAAGAAAAAAGGCTTTGACCTTTACACGCCTTTGGGGGAATTTTCACCTGAAAAATTAGAGGTTTTGACTTGGGGGACGGGAAAAGAAGAGTTTTTGGTAAAGGGAAGAAACAGACGGGGGAAAAAGACCTCTTTTTGGGAAACCTTTGCGGGTATAGCCCACGAGATGGAAAAAAGGCATGAAGAAACAAGCTCGCGGAGAACAAGAAAAAGATTGGAAAAATACATGCATAAAGGAAAATGTCCTTCGTGCGGCGGGTTAAGGCTTAAAAAGGAAGCTCTCGGCGTAACGATCGGGGACAAAAACATATCGGACGTTACAAGAATGAATATTAAAACTTCACTTGGCTGGTCTAAAAAAACCCTTAAGGAGCTGGAGAGAAAAAAGGGGGAAATAGCAAAACCGGTAATAAGGGAGGTTAAAAACAGGCTTTCCTTTTTAGACAAGGTTGGTCTTTCTTACCTTACTCTAAATAGAAAAGCATCCACGCTGTCCGGAGGTGAAGCACAAAGAATACGTCTCGCTTCCCAAATCGGATCGGGACTTTCCGGAGTTCTTTACGTTTTGGATGAACCTTCTGTTGGGCTTCACTCAAGAGACATTAAAAAGCTCACCCATACTTTAAAAGAGTTAAGAGATTTGGGCAACACGGTTATCGTGGTGGAACACGACCGGGAAATGATCGAACAAGGGGATTACTTGGTAGATTTCGGACCGAAAGGAGGTAAAAAGGGCGGGAAAATAGTGATTGAAGGATCGCCCGAAAAGATTAAAAAGAGCAAAAAATCATTAACCGGGGATTATCTATCCGGCAGAAAAGAAGTGGCGGTGGATAAAACAAAATTAAGAAAAAAAGAGGCCGAAAAAGAAAAAGATGACAACCCAGGAAAACTCAGGCTGAAAGAAGCCTCCCAATTTAATCTTAAAAAAATTGACGTTCTTTTCCCCTTGGGTAAATTCATCACCGTCACCGGTGTTTCCGGATCGGGAAAATCAACTCTTGTTTTTGAAACCCTTTTACCGGGCCTCAAAGAAGAACTGGGCATGAAAGTAGAAAAACCAACAGATAACTACAAAAGCTTGAAAGGGGCGGTTAAGGTTGACCGGGTTTACGAAGTAGATCAAAGCCCAATAGGAAGAACACCCCGCTCCAATCCTGCAACCTACATCAAGGCCTTTTCTTACATCAGAAAAGCTTTTGCTCAAACAAAAGAATCACGTCTTAAAGGATTCAACAAAACTCACTTCTCTTTCAATACTGAACCCGGAAGATGTTCCGCTTGCAGAGGACAGGGTGAAGAAAAAATAGAAATGCAATTTCTTTCCGATATTTACGTAACCTGTGACGTGTGCGGAGGAGCCCGGTTCAGTAAAGAAGTTTTAGGTGTAAAGTACAAAGGAAAAACAATTAAAGAAGTTTTGGAAATGACCGCTGAAGAAGCGCTTCCCTTCTTTTCCAACATCTCACCTCTAAGAAGAAGATTAAAAACCTTGAACGAAACAGGATTGGGGTATCTGCAGCTGGGCCAACCAGCTCCCACTCTTTCAGGAGGAGAAGCTCAAAGGGTCAGGTTGGCCAAAGAACTTTCCAAGATGAGCCGGGGGCACACCTTTTACATCCTCGATGAAATTCGTTATCTCTGTTTTATCTAATTTAAAAT